>NZ_JBHYJI010000010.1:127292-205390 GCF_042740435.1 Streptomyces sp. NPDC059002
GTGCCCGCCGCCGGGACCGCGTCGCCGCCGCGCCCCGTCGTACCCCCGCAGCCGTCCGCACCGCCGGTCCCGCCCGTGCTGCCCGCGGCCGCGCGGCGTTCCGGCAGTGGCCTGCCCCTGGCGCCGGGCATGCCGCCCGAGGAGACCACGGCCCGACTGCGCCCCGTCACCGACGAGTCGGCGCCGCCCGCGGCCGCGCCCCGTACCGCCGACGTCCCGCACCCGGGCGAGGGCAAGCCCCGCTCAACTGCCGCCCGCCGCGCGGTCGGAGCCGTCGACCTGACGCCGGGACCCGGCGCGGGACGGCCCTTCGTGTCCTTCGCGCGGCCCGCACTGTACGACGACAGCACCACGCGCCTGCGCCCCGTGGGCGCCTGGGCCCGACCCCGCGCGGCCGCCGCGGCCGCCTGCGTCGTCGTCGGGCTCGGCCTCATCGGCGGTGCGCTGACCGGGAGTTGGCTGACCGGCGGCGCCGACGCCGCGGGCGCCACCCGCAGCGCGTACGCGGTCACCGGCGAGCTCTGGCACAGCGTGCCCGTCGACAAGCTCTTCCCGCCCACCCTCAAGGGCGAGGGCGCGGGCCCCGGCGGCGCCGACCGCTCCTGGACCCGGATCGCCGTCGCCCCGGACAGCGGCTGCAAGACCGCCTTCGACCCGCTCCTGAAGAAGGCCCTCGACCCGGTCGGCTGTCTGCGGCTGCTGCGCGCCACCTACACGGACGCCACCCGCAGCCATGTCACCACCGTGGGCCTGCTGTTCACCAAGGCGAACTCCGACGGCATGCGGTCCCTGCGGAACCGTTTCACGGAGGAGGGACTCGACCGCCGCCCCGACCTGATGCCCCGGCCGTACGCCGCCGACGGCACCCCCGCCGAGGACTTCGGCGACCGGCAGCGCGCGTCCTGGATCGTGTCCGTGCTCCCGGACGCGCCCGTCGTCGCGTACGCCGTCTCCGGATTCGCCGACGGCCGCGCCGTCACCGAGCCGCAGGCCGCCACCGAAGCCATGGGCGCCGACACCACGTCGGCGCCCGCCCAGGCCGGACTCGGCTACGAGGCCAAGGGCATCGCCGACCGCGTCGAGCGGGGCCTGCGCAAGACCATCGCGGCAGCGGAGAAGAGCTGATGAGGACCCGTCGGCCGTTCCTGGTCACGGCGGTCGCGGCCGTGCTGGCCCTGGCCCCCGCCACCACCGCGCACGCCAACGACGGCATCCGCGTCCAGCAGTGGGGCCTGGAGGCCATGCACACCGGCCAGGCGTGGCAGACCACCAAGGGCAAGGGCATCACCGTCGCGGTCCTGGACACCGGGATCGACGCCAAACACCCCGACCTCGCGGGCAACGTCCTCGAAGGCAAGGACATGGTCGGCTTCGGCGCCGGCCGCGGCGACCGCCCCTGGGCCCGGCACGGCACCGCCATGGCCGGGATCATCGCGGGCCACGGACACGGCCCCGGCCGCGGCGACGGCGTCCTCGGCATCGCGCCCGAGGCCAAGATCCTGCCGATCCGCGTGATCCTCGAAGACGGCGACCCGGCCCGCAAGAAGGCCCGCAACACCCGTGGCAACGCCCTGGCCGAAGGCATCCGCTGGGCCGCCGACAATGGCGCCGACGTCATCAACCTCTCCCTCGGCGACGACTCGAAGTCCGCCCACCCCGAACCGGCCGAGGACGCCGCCGTGCAGTACGCCCTGAAGAAGGGCGTCGCCGTCGTCGCCTCCGCGGGCAACGGCGGCAAGCTCGGCGACCACATCTCCTACCCGGCCGCCTACCCCGGCGTGATCGCCGCCACCGCCGTCGACGAGAACGGCGACCGCGCCCTGTTCTCCACCCGCCGCTGGTACGCCACCGTCGCCGCACCCGGCGACGACATCATCATCGCCGACCCCGACGGCCAGTACTACGAGGGCTGGGGCACCAGCGCGGCCTCCGCCTTCGTCTCGGGCGCCGTCGCCCTGATCCGCGCCGCGTACCCCGACCTGACCCCCGCGCAGCTCAAACAGCTCCTCGAGGACACCGCCCGCGACGCCCCCGAGGGCGGCCGCGACGACTCCCGCGGCTACGGCCTCGTCGACCCGGCCGCCGCCCTCGCCCGCGCCGCCAAGCTGAAGCCGGAAGGGCTGCGCACCGCGGCGTACGGCAAGGAGTACTTCGGCAGGGGACCCGACCCGGACGACGGCGACGCGGGACCCGCGGGCTGGGTCGGCCCGGTCGCGGGCGGCCTCGGCGTGGCCCTGCTCGGCGCCGCGGTCTACCTGTGGCGGGGCAGGCGCATCCCGCCGGGAGGACGCCAGGGGCCACCTCTGTAGGGTCGGACCGTGGCGAACAAGAACATTCCCGACCCCGGCTTCTCCGACGACGACGGGACGGCCGACCCCCGGCTCGCCGCGGCACTCGCCGCCTGGTCGCAGGAGCGCACGGCCCACGGCCCGGTCCTCGAAGCCCTGTCCGGTGCCCGGCTCCTCGTCCCCGTCGTCGCCGTGCTCGGCGAGGTCGAGGAGGACGAGAACGGCCTGCGCCGCGAGAAGACCAGCGACATGGCGGTCCCCACCCTCAAGGCCGGTGACCGCAAGGCGCTGCCCGCCTTCACCTCCATCGAGGCCCTCGCCCTGTGGGACCCGGCGGCCCGCCCCGTCGCCGTGCCCCTGCACCAGGCGCTCCAGGCCGCCGCCCACGAACAGGCCGACACGATCGTCCTCGACCTCGCGGGCCCCGTCCCCTACGAACTGGGCCGTTCCGCCCTGCTCGCCCTCGCCGAGGGCCGCGCCAGCGCCGACCCGCTCGCCGACCCTGCCGTCACCGACGCCGTGCGCGCGGCCGTCGCCGCCGAGCCCGCCGTGCTCCGCGCACATCTGGGCCCCGGCAGCTCCGACGGCACCCTCGCCCTGGTCGTCGACGGCGATGCCGACCCGGCGGAGGCCGCCCAGCGCGTGGCCCGGCGCATCGCCGCCGACGAAACACTGAGGGCCCGCCTGGTGCGCGGCCTCGACCTGGCACTGCTGCCTGCCGAGGCGACGCCGCCGGGCGAGCCCCTCTACGTACGAACGGTGTGAAGGCTCAGCCGAAGACCGGGCCCGTGTACTTCTCGCCGGGGCCCTGACCCGGCTCGTCCGGCACCAGCGACGCCTCGCGGAACGCCAGCTGCAGCGACTTCAGGCCGTCACGCAGCGGCGCCGCGTGGAACGAGCTGACCTCCGTGGCGGACGCGTCGAGCAGTCCCGCCAGCGAGTGGATCAGCTTGCGGGCCTCGTCCAGGTCCTTGTGGCCCTCGCCGCCCTCGGCAAGGCCCAGGTTCACGGCCGCGGCGCTCATCAGGTGGACCGCGACCGTGGTGATCACCTCGACCGCGGGGACGTCCGCGATGTCACGGGTCAGGGTGTCGAAATCGGGAGAATCGGGGGCCGGTCCCGCGGGGGACTCGGCAAAGGGGGTCGCGTCGCTCATGTCCCACACGATAGGCCGAAGCCCCCGCACCCCGAGCCGAGGGCCCACAGGTTCGCAGCACGCCCAGGGTCCTGCTAACCTTGTGTAACGACCGGCCGGAGACCCGCGTGCCAACGCAAGGATCCGGCCCACAAGTGGAGGCTCCGATCTCCCACCTGGCCGCTCCCCGGAGCGGCGGGTCACCGGTCAGGCGGTCGAAGTCCCCGAGGCTTCGGGCCGCCCGATGTGCGCCCCGCGATCACCGCGGAGGTGCTCCGGTAGTACGTGGAGCCCCTTCAGTGTGATCGGTCGGGGCATTTTTTGTGGCCTCGCGCGGTTGGTCGAGAAAACAGACGTAACGCGGCTGTCCGCCAGACGGTCGCGTGGTGCTACCGAGGAGGATCCATCAGCGCCGAGCCCCGCATCAACGACCGGATTCGCGTTCCCGAGGTGCGACTTGTCGGTCCCAGCGGCGAGCAGGTCGGAATTGTTCCGCTTGCCAAGGCCCTGGAGCTTGCGCAGGAGTACGACCTCGACCTGGTCGAGGTCGCGGCGAACGCCCGTCCGCCCGTGTGCAAGCTCATGGACTACGGGAAGTTCAAGTACGAGTCGGCCATGAAGGCCCGTGAGGCGCGCAAGAACCAGGCGCACACGGTCATCAAGGAGATGAAGCTCCGGCCGAAGATCGACCCGCACGACTATGACACCAAGAAGGGTCACGTCGTCCGGTTCCTCAAGCAGGGCGACAAGGTCAAGATCACGATCATGTTCCGTGGTCGCGAGCAGTCCAGGCCGGAGCTCGGCTACCGACTGCTGCAGCGTCTCGCGGAGGACGTCCAGGACCTCGGGTTCATCGAGTCGAACCCGAAGCAGGACGGCCGAAACATGATCATGGTTCTCGGTCCGCACAAGAAGAAGACCGAGGCGATGGCCGAGGCCCGTGAGGCCCAGGCGGCTCGCAAGGCGGACGCGAAGGCCAACCCGGGCCGCTCGCAGAACTCCGCCGAGGAGGAGCTTTCCGAAGCCCCCGCCGAGGCCCCGGCCGAAGCTCCCGCCGAGGCCTGATCCCAGGACGCGAGTCCAGGGATCGCCAAATGACACATATGACGCTCCCGGATGCCCGGTTTCACGACCGGGCATCGGAGCGCCACTGACGAGGAGAGAACGGCGCTATGCCGAAGAACAAGTCGCACAGCGGTGCCAGCAAGCGCTTCAAGGTCACCGGCTCCGGCAAGGTGCTCCGTGAGCGCGCCGGCAAGCGCCACCTGCTCGAGCACAAGTCGTCCCGTCTGACGCGTCGCCTCACCGGCAACGCCGAGATGGCCCCGGGCGACGCCAAGAAGATCAAGAAGCTTCTCGGCAAGTGAGTTCGGGTGCCGGACACGGCACCTGACCTCTGACCGGGACCCAATCGATACCGGGTCGTGTGAGTCCAACCACGGCCCCGCTACAAGGAGTTAAAAAGTGGCACGCGTCAAGCGGGCAGTAAACGCCCACAAGAAGCGTCGGGCGATCCTCGAGCAGGCCAGCGGTTACCGCGGCCAGCGGTCGCGCCTGTACCGCAAGGCCAAGGAGCAGGTCACCCACTCCCTGGTCTACAACTACAACGACCGCAAGAAGCGCAAGGGCGACTTCCGTCAGCTGTGGATCCAGCGCATCAACGCCGCTGCCCGCGCCAACGGCATCACCTACAACCGCTTCATCCAGGGTCTGAAGGCCGCCAACATCGAGGTGGACCGCAAGATCCTCGCGGAGCTGGCCGTCAACGACCAGAACGCGTTCGCCGCGCTGGTCGAGGTTGCGCAGAAGGCGCTGCCGTCGGACGTCAACGCGCCCAAGGCTGCCGCGTAACGCTGCGCTTTGCTGAGCGTGATTTCGGACCCGTAAGCCGAGCGGCTTGCGGGTCCGAGTGCGTTCGGCCGGTCGTCTGCCGTCGTCTGTTCTCTGCCGTCCGCGGGTCTCATCTGGCTGGTCGCGCAGTTCCCCGCGCCCCTTACGGGGCCCCTTATCCCCGAAGGTGAGTCATGGTCGACGCTGCTGAGTTGATCTCTCCGAAGTCCCCCCGCGTCAGTGCCGCACGGCGGCTTGCCAAGCGGAATTTTCGGGGGAAGGAGCGGCTGTTTCTCGCTGAGGGGCCGCAGGCCGTACGGGAGGCCGCCGCGCATGCCCGGACGCTCGTCGAGCTGTTCGCCACCGTCGACGCCGCCGAGCGGTACGCCGACATCGTGGGGGAGGCCCGCGCCGCGGGGGCCCGGGTGCACCTCGCCGACGAGGACGTCGTCGCCGACATCTCGACGACCGTGACGCCGCAGGGACTCGTCGGGGTCTGCCGGTTCGTGGACACGCCGTTCGAGGAGATCCTCGCGGCGCGGCCCAAGCTCGTCGCCGTGCTCGCGCATGTGCGGGACCCCGGCAACGCGGGCACCGTCCTGCGCTGCGCCGACGCCGCGGGCGCCGAGGCCGTCGTCCTGACCGATGCCTCCGTGGACCTCTACAACCCCAAGTCCGTGCGGGCGTCCGTCGGTTCACTCTTCCATCTGCCGGTGGCCGTCGGCGTACCCGTCGAGAAGGCCGTACAGGGACTGAAGGACGCGGGCGTACGCATCCTCGCCGCCGACGGTGCGGGCGAGGACGACCTCGACACGGAGCTGGACAAGGGCACCATGGGCACCCCCACCGCCTGGGTCTTCGGCAACGAGGCCTGGGGGCTGCCGGAGGAGACCCGCGCACTCGCCGACGCCGTGGTGCGCGTTCCGATCCACGGCAGAGCCGAGAGCCTCAACCTCGCCACCGCCGCCGCCGTGTGCCTCTATGCGTCCGCCCGTGCACAGCGTGCCGCCGGAGGGTGCCGCTCCGTCACATCGAGCTAGTAGTGTGACGGGCTCGGGGCCCACTGCACGGTCCGAGAGGTGGGGAACGGGGAATGAGCGTCGGCACGAGCAGAGCACCGGGAGTACAGGACCTCGTCCGTACTCGCGCGGACCGCGGCGGTTCCGGTGATCTCGGCGACCTCGGCCTCGACCCCGACGAGCTGCCCGACGGACTCGTCGTCGCCGACGAGACGGGCCACATCATCTGCTTCAACGCGGCGGCGGTCCGCATCACCGCGGTGCGCGCGGCCGACGCCATCGGCGCCCCGCTGGAGCGCGCGCTCCCCTTAGAGGACCTCGAAGGCCGCCGCTGGTGGCAACTGACCGATCCCTACGGCGGGCTTGCCACCCGCGTCGGCCAGCCCGAGCGCAATCTGCTGCTGCCCGGCGGCCGCGAGGTCCTCGTCTCCGCCCGCTATGTGCGCACCGCCCGCACCGGCCCCGTCCGCCGCGTCGTCGTCTCCCTGCGCGACACCGAGGCCCGCCGCCGCACCGAACGCAGCCACGCCGAGCTGATCGCCACGGTCGCCCACGAGCTCCGCTCGCCCCTCACCTCCGTCAAGGGCTTCACGGCGACACTCCTCGCCAAGTGGGAGCGGTTCACCGACGACCAGAAGAAGCTGATGCTGGAGACGGTGGACGCGGACGCCAACCGCGTCACACGGCTGATCGCCGAGCTGCTCGACATCTCCCGCATCGACTCCGGACGGCTCGAGCTGCGCCGCCAGCCCGTCGACATAGGCGCGGCCGTCGGCCGGCACATCCAGGCGTACGTCGCGGCCGGGCAGGACGCGGACCGCTTCCTCGTACGGCTCCAGCAGCCGCTGCCCGACCTGTGGGCGGACCCCGACAAGATCGACCAGGTCCTGAGCAATCTGCTCGAAAATGCGGTGCGGCACGGCGAGGGAACCGTCACCATCGACGTGGCGCCCTCCTCGTCACCGCGCGAGCGGGGCGGTGCCGAGACCGCCGTGACCGTGAGCGACGAGGGTCCCGGCATTCCGGAGGAATCCATGGGCCGCGTCTTCACCCGCTTCTGGCGGGGCAGCAAGCGCGGCGGGACAGGACTGGGGCTGTACATCGTGAAGGGCATCGTGGAAGCGCACGGCGGGTCGATCACCGTCGGCCGTGCCCCCGGCGGCGGTGCCCAGTTCCGATTTACGTTGCCCGTGGGCACTCCGGCGTATCTTCTCTGATCTCCTCAGATGCGCCCGAGCACCGCCCGCGGGCTCTTTCACCTGCGTCACCCCCGTTAGACTCGATCCTTGGCACGTTTGCGTCCCCGATGTGGACGATTCGTCTCCGAGTCGTAGACGGGGACCATCAGCCAAGCCAACCGGAAGCACGGGAAGAGATGTCCGCACCGAACAAGTCGTACGACCCTGTCGAGGTCGAGGCACTGAAACCTGAAGAGATCGAGCGCATGCGGGACGAGGCGCTCGCCGCCTTCACCGCCGCCGACTCCCTCGACGCGCTCCAGGAGGCCAAGGTCGCGCACACCGGCGGCACCTCGCCGCTGGCCCTCGCCAACCGCGAGATCGGCGCGCTGCCCCCGCAGGCCAAGGCCGAGGCCGGCAAGCGCGTCGGCATGGCGCGCGGCGCCGTGAACAAGGCGCTCGCCGCCCGCCAGACCGAGCTCGAGGCCGAGCGCGACGCCCGCGTCCTGGTCGAGGAGGCGGTCGACGTCACGCTGCCGTACGACCGCACGCCCGCCGGCGCCCGGCACCCGCTGACCACGTTCATGGAGCGCGTCGCGGACGTCTTCGTCGCCATGGGCTACGAGGTCGCGGAGGGCCCCGAGGTCGAGGCGGAGTGGTTCAACTTCGACGCTCTGAACTTCACCCCGGACCACCCGGCCCGGCAGATGCAGGACACGTTCTTCGTCCAGGGCCCCAAGGGCACTGAGGGCGACGAGTCCGGTGTCGTGCTGCGCACGCACACCTCGCCCGTGCAGGCGCGTGCGCTGCTCGAGCGCCGTGAGCCGCCGGTCTACATCGTCTGCCCCGGCCGCGTGTACCGCACGGACGAGCTGGACGCGACGCACACCCCGGTCTTCCACCAGATCGAGCTGCTCGCCGTCGACGAGGGCCTGACCATGGCCGACCTGAAGGGCACCCTGGACCACATGGTCCAGGCGCTGTTCGGCCCGGACATGAAGACGCGGCTGCGCCCGAACTACTTCCCGTTCACCGAGCCGTCCGCCGAGATGGACATGGTCTGCTACGTGTGCCGTGGCGAGTCCGTCGGCAACCCGGACCGCCCCTGCCGCACCTGCGGCAGCGAGGGCTGGATCGAGCTGGGCGGCTGCGGCATGGTCAACCCCAAGGTGCTCACCGCCTGCGGCGTCGACCCTCAGAAGTACAGCGGATTCGCCTTCGGGTTCGGCATCGAACGGATGCTGATGTTCCGCCACAACGTCGAAGACATGCGAGACATGGTCGAGGGTGACATCCGGTTCACCCGGCCGTTCGGGATGGAGATCTGATGCGGGTCCCGCTTTCCTGGCTGCGGGAGTACGTCGACCTCCCCGCCACCGAGACCGGCCGTGACGTGCAGGCCAAGCTGATCGAGGTCGGCCTCGAGGTCGAGACCGTCGAGCAGCTCGGCGCGGGCCTCAAGGGCCCGCTCGTCGTGGGCAAGGTCCTCACCATCGAGGAGCTGGAGGGCTTCAAGAAGCCCATCCGCTTCTGCACCGTCGACGTCGGCATGGCCAACGGCACCGGCGAACCGCAGGAGATCGTCTGCGGCGCCCGTAACTTCGCGGTCGGCGACAAGGTCGTCGTGGTCCTGCCCGGCGCCGTGCTGCCCGGCGACTTCGCCATCGCCGCGCGCAAGACGTACGGCAAGACCTCGCACGGCATGATCTGCTCCGGCGACGAGCTCGGCATGGGCGGCGCCACTGCGACGGACCACGCCGGCATCATCGTCCTGCCGCCCGAGCACGAGGCGGGCACCGACGCCATCGAGCTGCTCGAGCTGGTCGACGAGGTCCTGGACATCGCCGTCACGCCCGACCGCGGCTATGCCCTCTCGATGCGCGGCGTCGCCCGCGAGACCGCCATCGCGTACGGCCTGCCGCTGCGCGACCCGGCGCTGCTCGACGTGCCCGCGCCGAACTCGTTCGGCTACCCGGTCAAGATCAGCGACCCGATCGGCTGCGACCGCTTCACCGCGCGCACCGTCACGGGGCTGCAGCCCGAGGCCCGCTCGCCGATCTGGCTCAAGCGCCGCCTGCAGAAGGCGGGCATGCGCCCGATCTCGCTGGCCGTCGACATCACGAACTACGTGATGCTGGAGCTCGGCCAGCCCCTGCACGCGTACGACCGCTCCCGCGTCCAGGGCACGATCGGCGTGCGCCGTGCCGAGCAGGGCGAGAAGTTCACGACGCTCGACGGCGCCAAGCGCGTCCTCGACGCCGAGGACCTGGTCATCACGGACGACCGCGGCCCGATCGGCCTCGCCGGTGTCATGGGCGGCGCGAACACCGAGATCGCCGACCCCGAGACCGACGCCGCGACGGGCGAGCCGCAGGGCACCACCGACGTGGTCATCGAGGCCGCGCACTTCGACGCGCTCTCCGTCGCCCGCACCGCGCGCCGGCACAAGCTGGGCTCGGAGGCCGCCAAGCGCTTCGAGCGCGGCGTCGACCCGCAGGCCGCTTCCGCCGCCGCGCAGCGCACCGTCGACCTGCTCGTGCTGCTCGCGGGCGGCACGGCGGAGGCCGGTGTCACGGAGGTCATCGCCCCGACCGCGCCGCGCACGATCGCGATGCCCGCCGACCACCCGGACAAGGTCGCGGGCGTGGACTACGGCCGCGAGACCGTGGTGCGCCGCCTCCAGCAGGTCGGCTGCGACGTGTACGGCCAGGACGACCTGACCGTCACCGTGCCGTCCTGGCGCCCGGACCTCGCCGAGCCGAACGACCTCGCCGAAGAGGTCATCCGTCTGGAGGGGTACGAGAACCTGCCCTCGACCCTGCCGAAGCCCCCCGCGGGCCGTGGCCTGACCGACCGGCAGCGCCTGCACCGCCGCGTCGGCCGCGCCCTCGCCGGGGCCGGTTACGTCGAGGCGCTGAGCTACCCGTTCATCGGCGAGGGCGTCTTCGACCAGCTGGGCCTGGACAAGGACGATGCGAACCGCCGCGTGGTCAAGCTCGTCAACCCGCTCTCCGACGAGGAGCCCGCGCTCCGTACGACGCTGCTTCCGGGGCTGCTCGCCGCCCTGCGCCGCAACGACGGCCGTGGCTCGCACGACCTGGCGCTCTTCGAGACCGGTCTGGTGTTCCACCCCCGCGAGGAGCTCAAGGTCGCGGTGCGCCTGCCCGTCGACCGGCGCCCCACGGACGAGGAGATCGCGTCCCTGACCGACGCGCTGCCCGTCCAGCCCCGGCACGCCGCCGTCGTCCTCGTGGGCGCCCGCGAGCAGGCCGGCTGGTGGGGCAAGGGCCGTCCCGCGGACTGGGCCGACGCCGTCGAGGCGGCGCGCTCGATCGCCCGTGAGGCCGGTGCCGAACTCATCGTCGACCAGGGCCAGTACGGCCCCTGGCACCCGGGCCGGTGCGCCGAGCTGAAGGTCGTCATCGACGGCGAGATCGTCTCCGTCGGGCACGCGGGCGAGCTGCACCCGCGCGTCGTCAAGGCGCTCGGTCTGCCCGCGCGCACCTGCGCGATGGAGCTCGACCTCGACCTCGTGGAGCGGGCGAGCGACGGAGTCCCGCAGGGCCCGCGCATCTCCACCTTCCCGATGGCCACCCAGGACGTCGCGCTCGTCGTCGACAAGGAGGTGCCGGCCGCCGTGGTCGAGTACTTCCTGACCGGCGGCGCGGGTGAACTCCTCGAGTCCATCCGGCTGTTCGACGTCTTCGAGGGCGAGCAGCTCGGCGAGGGCAAGAAGTCCCTGGCGTACGCGCTGCGCTTCCGGGCGGCCGACCGCACGCTGACCGTCGACGAGGCCTCCGCGGCCCGTGACGCGGCCGTCGCCCTGGCGGCCGAGCGGACGGGCGCGGTGCTGCGCGGAGCGTAGTCACCGCCTGTAGCCGACGCCAGGCGCACAAGGGGCGTAAAGAGGGGCTTATCCGGACTTCCGGATGAGCCCCTCACTCGTTTGGGTGACAAGTTGCGTCACTCTGGCCCGATCGGTCCACACGGTCGACAGAATCAATCCGGCCATAGCGGTCGGCTTGCACGCTGAACAGGGCCTAGGGGGGCCGTCGGCATGATCCGTATCAGGGCTGGGGCTCCCTGCCGGGCGCTGCTCCCGGCGAGGGTGCGGAACAGGGCACCCCGAGGGATTCCCCGGCTGCTGCGCCAAGTGGAGCGCAAGCGCGCCCGGCGCGCCCTCACGCTGGGCCTGCCGACGGTGTGGGGCGCCTTCGCCATCACGTACAAACTCGCCTGTCCGCTCGCACAGCAGGAGGGCATGGGTGCGCGGATCGTCAGCAGCGCCGTCTTCTTCGCCGTCGGGACCGGGCTGATACTCCATGTCCGGCGGGCGCTGCTGCGGGAGTTGCGGCAGATCCGCGAGGTCGCGGGCGCCGCACAGAACGTGCTGCTCCGGCCGCTGCCGCCGCGCATCGAGGGGCTCGCGCTCGCCGCGGGACGGCTCTCCGCATCGCGGGGCGCCTCCGTCGGTGGCGATCTGTACGAGGTGGCCGCCACCGACCACGGCGTCCGCGTCATCATGGGCGACGTGCGCGGGCACGGCCTCGCCGCCATCGCCACCGTCGCCGCCGTCCTCGGCAGCTTCCGCGAGGCCGCGCACGACGAGGCCGAACTGCCGCACGTACTGCGCCGTTTGGAGCGTGCCCTCGCGCGGCATCTGCGGGAGCGCTCCCGCGCCGAGCACCCGGCGAGCGGTGCGGCGGCCCCGGACAGCCCGCTGGCCGAGGAGTTCGTCACCGTACTGCTCCTGGAGATCGGTCAGGACGGCGAGCTCTCGGCGCTCAACTGCGGCCACCCCTGGCCCCATCTGCTGAGCGGACACGCGCAGCCCCTCGCGGACGGCGAACCGCTGCCGCCGCTCGGGCCCTTCCCGCTCCCCGCCGAGCTGCCCGTGCTGCACATCGGGAAGCTGCTGCCCGGCGAGGTGCTCGTGCTGCACACGGACGGCATGGAGGACGCGCGGGACGCGGCAGGGGCGTTCTTCCCGCTGCGGGACGCACTCGCCGATGCCGCTCGTGTCCCACCGGTCTCGCCGCAGTCCCTGATCCGCTCGGTCTACACCGAACTCCTGCGGCACACCGGGAAGTTGCCGGCCGACGACGCCGCCCTGCTCGTCCTGCGCAACGACCGGAAAAGAGTCCCCCGACAGCAGTCGGAGCCAGGACGACGGGCCCGCACCATGAGCTGAGCCGAGGATTCCGGCGAGCGCGGGAGCGGGGCGGAGGGCGGCATGCGTCATCCGCCCCGCCATGGAGTTGTCGGGCAGACGGCGGGACGGACGACGCCAGTGAGGGCCGCCGCACTGTACGAGGGGGGAGCCGGCGGCCCGGCCGGCCTCCTTAACTGATGAGGCATCTCAGTCAAGCGACTACACCCCGCACGCGGCAGAGCGCACACCCCCCGGATCCGAGCACTCCGTTCACACCCCGTGTGAAGGCGCCTCCACTAGTCTGAACAGCACCGAGCCACCGGAGGGCATTCATGCAGCCCAACACCCTGCTCGACGCGATCCTCGACGAAGCAGGCGTCTCCCACGCGGGACTTGCCGCACATGTGAACCAGGCCGGCAAGGCGAGAGGACTCGCGCTCAGGTATGAACACACCGCCGTGGCACGCTGGTTGAAGGGTCAGCGCCCGCGCGGGCAGGTCCCCGATCTGATCTGCGAGGTGCTCGCCGCCCGGCTGCAGCGGTCCGTCACCCTCGACGACATCGGCCTCGGCGTGCCCGGACTGCCCGCGGCCCGCGTCGGCTCGGCGTCCTCCACGCTCTCCGGCTTCGTGGAACGCGCCACGGCTCTGTGGCGCTCCGACGAACAGCAGCGCCCGCACCTGCTCGGGGCGCCCGCGGTCACCGGCACCCCCGCCGTGATGCCGGTCTGGGAGTGGGAGAACCCGCCCGAGGACGTCGACGTCTCGCGCGGCGGCAGGCACCCGGTCAGCACGGCCGACGTCGAGATGATGCGGGCCGCCCGCGCCCACTACGAGCAGATGTACCGCAAGACCGGTGGCATCGCGACGCGCACCCGTATCGTCGGCTTCCTCAACGCCGAGGCGGCACCCCTGCTCCGCGGCAGCTACACCGACGCCATGGGACGTCAACTGCACCGCTCCACCGGCGGGTTGGTGGCCATAGCGGGGATCTGCGCGTACGACTCCGACGCGCACGGCCTCGCCCAGCGCTACTTCCACCAGGCGCTGCGGCTCGCCAAGGCCAGCGGGGACAGAGGTCTTGGGGCGTATGTCATCGCGCTGCTTGTCAATCAGTCGCTGTTCATGCGCGAGTACCGCCAGGCCGTCGCGTTCGCCGAGGCGGCGCTGCGGGCCGCGGGCCGCGATCTGACTCCCGCGCTCGCCTCCGACCTGTATGCGATGCAGGCCAAGGCGTATGCGCACCTGGGCGACGGCAGGAGCGCGCTCTCCTGCATCCGGCGTGCGGAGGCCGCGGCCGACCGGATCCTGCGCGGCCGTGAGCCGGACGAGACGGGCTATGTTCAGCCCGGTCTCGTCAATGTGCAGGTGGCGGAGGCGCTGCTCAGTCTCGGCGATCTGACCAGCGCCCGTGAGCACGCCGCGGCCGCCGTGGGCACCCCGGCGCACGACCGGGGCCGGGTCCACCGGCTCGCCATGCTCAGCCAGATCGAACTGCGCCAGGGCAACACCGATGAGGCGGTGGCCACGGCGGTGGAAATGGCAGAACAGGCGCGGGGGATGGAGTCCCAGAGGCTGCGCGACCGGCTGCGCGCGGTGCGCGAGCACCTCGTACGCAGCGACTGCGCGGGGACGGCCGAGGCGGCCGAACTCATCGACGGGGCACTGCGCGTCCCGCTGTAGTGCGCCTGTGACGCGCGTCGTACGCCGCACCGACGGCGTTGTGCACACTCTGCTCTGAGAATCCTCCTGCTGCGATATTGCCATCTACTCGGCGGAAGGTGGCAGAACCGTGCAGTGGACGAAACAGAGCGAACAAACTGTGTATGGAAACCGATGGTTCACGGTCAATCTCGCAGATGTCGAACTACCGGACGGCCGGCATCTCGACCACTTCCTCATACGGCTGCGGCCCGTGGCCGTGGCCACCGTCGTCAACGACGCCAATGAGGTGCTGCTGCTCTGGCGGCACCGCTTCATCACCGACAGCTGGGGCTGGGAGCTCGCGGCAGGCGTCGTCGAGGACGGCGAGGACATCGCGTACGCGGCGGCACGCGAGATGGAGGAGGAGACCGGCTGGCGGCCGGGCCCGCTGCGGCATCTGATGAGCGTCGAGCCGTCCAACGGGCTCACCGATGCCCGGCACCACATCTACTGGTCCGACGAAGGAACCTACATCGGCCACCCCGAGGACGACTTCGAGTCGGACCGCCGCGAGTGGGTCCCGCTCAAGCTCGTCCCCGACATGGTGGCGCGCGGGGAGGTCCCGGCCGCCAACATGGCCGCGGCGCTCCTCCTCCTCCACCATCTGCGTCTCGGCCAGGACGCGCGCTAGTGGCCGAGGGCCTGCCAGACCGCCACGGCGAGTGCCGCGACCGCCGCGAGAGCGACGATCGTGGGCAAGGGCCAGCGCGTGTGTTCCAGGGCGGCGACCCGGGTCTCCAGGGCCTCCACGTTCTTGGCGGTCTGTGTGTCGTGCTGAGTGAGCAACGCCAGCCGTCCGTCGACGCGGGCCAATCCCACGTCCTGGCTACGGCGTAACTCGGCGAGTTCTTCCGGGACCACGGCAATCTCGCCGTCGGTGGTCACGAGTCCACTCCTCTCTGTAGTGGCGCGTCCCCCCTTCATCCGCTAGGGAAGTCAACTCGCCTGGTGGGAAAGGCGGGAGAGTGTGCGAAGGGCATATGCGAGCCCATTGCGCACACGGTGTGTGAACGCCACGGGCCCGGCACTCGCAGGAGTGCCGGGCCCGTGTGTGACGGAGGGTGAGATCCGTCAGGCGTACGTGTAGAAGCCCGAGCCGGACTTCCGGCCGAGGCGGCCCGCGTCCACCATGCGCTGGAGCAGCGGGGGAGCGGCGTACAGCGGCTCCTTGTACTCGGCGTACATGGAGTCGGCGACCGAGGCGACCGTGTCCAGGCCGATCAGGTCGGCGAGCTTGAGCGGGCCCATCGGGTGGGCGCAGCCCATCTCCATGCCGTTGTCGATGTCCTCGCGGCTCGCGATGCCCGACTCGAACATCCGGATCGCGGAGAGCAGATACGGGATGAGCAGCGCGTTCACCACGAAGCCCGAGCGGTCCTGGGCGCGGATCGCGTGCTTGCCGAGGATCTTCTCGACCATGGCCTGCGCCCGGCTGATGGTGCCCTCGGACGTGGTCAGCGCCGGGATCAGCTCGACGAGCTGCTGCACCGGCGCCGGGTTGAAGAAGTGGATGCCGATGACCTGGTCGGGACGCGAGGTCGCGACGGCCAGCTTCACCAGCGGGATGGAGGAGGTGTTGGAGGCGAGGATCGCGTCCTGCCGGGTCACCACCTGGTCGAGCACCTGGAAGATCTCGGTCTTGACCTGCTCGTTCTCCACCACGGCCTCGATGACCAGGTCACGGTCGGCGAACTCGCCGAGATCCGTGGTGAAGCTGAGGCGGGCCAGCGTCGCGTCGCGCTCCTCCTCGGAGATCTTGCCGCGCTCGGCCGCCTTGGAGAGGGAGTTGTACAGCCGCGTACGGCCGATCTCCAGGGCCTCGCCGGTGGTCTCCGCGACCTTCACGTCAAGGCCGGAGCGGGCGCAGACCTCTGCGATTCCGGCGCCCATCTGGCCACAGCCCACCACTCCGACGCGTGCGATATCGGTCATGGAGTCGGTCACCTCGTGCCTTTCGCTGATCAACGGGGCCGGCAGGACCCCCGTACGAATTCGGTGCCTGCCTCGGCCGTGAACGTTACTCCGCAACGACGGGTGCATGACGGGCCGGGTCGGGCATGCTGAGCGCAACGGCAAGGGGTGCCGGTGCACGGCGAGCTCTGGGGGTGGACTGATGAGGCGTATGTCACGTCGGGGATTCTCCGCGGTGGCGGTCGCGACGGTGGCGGGCCTGGCGATGGCCGGGGACGCGGCGGCGGTCGGCGAGCGGGGGCGCAGGAAGAGCCGTGAGCTGCGGGGCATGTGGCTGGCGAGCGTGGTCAACCGCGACTGGCCGTCGAAGCCGGGCCTGCCCGCCGCACAGCAGCGCGCGGAGCTACTGGCCTATCTGGACTCCGCGGTGAACCGCAGACTGAACACGGTGGTCTTCCAGGTGCGGCCCACCGCCGACGCGCTGTGGGCGTCGCCGTACGAGCCGTGGTCGGAGTACCTCACGGGAGTGCAGGGCAAGGACCCGGGCTGGGATCCGCTGGGCACCGCGGTGCAGGAGGCGCACCGCCGCGGTCTCGAACTGCACGCGTGGTTCAACCCGTTCCGGATCGCCAACCACACCGATCCGTCGCGCCTTGTGGCCACACACCCCGCGCGCGTGCACCCCGACTGGGTGGTGCCGTACGGCGGGAAGCTCTACTACAACCCGGGCCTGCCCGAGGTGCGGCGCTTCGTGCAGGACGCGATGCTCGACGCCGTGCGCAAGTACCCGATCGACGCGGTGCACTGGGACGACTACTTCTACCCGTACCCGGTCGCGGGTCAGGTCTTCGACGACGACGACGCCTTCGAGCGGTACGGCGGCGGCTTCCCCGACCGTGCCTCCTGGCGGCGCGACAACATCGACCGCGTGGTGCGCGAGATGGCGCGGCGGGTGAAGAAGGCCAGGCCGCGCACCCAGTTCGGGATCAGCCCGTTCGCGGTCTGGCGGAACATCGCGACGGACCCGACGGGCTCCGACACCCGGGCGGGCGTGCAGACCTACGACGATCTGTTCGCGGACACCCGGGGCTGGGTGAAAAAGGGCTGGATCGACTACATCGTTCCGCAGGTGTACTGGAACATCGGCTTCGCCGCGGCGGACTACGCCAAGCTGATCCCGTGGTGGAACGACGTCGCCCGCGGCACGGGCGTGCGCCTCTACATCGGCGAGGCCCTCTACAAGGCGGGCGATCCCGCGCAGCCCGCCGCCTGGCAGGACCCGGCGGAGCTGTCCCGCCACCTCACGTACGCCCAAGGCTTCCACGAGGTGCGCGGGCACATCTTCTTCTCGGCGAAGGAAGTGGGCGTCGACAGGATCGGCGCGATGGCGCGGGTGGTGGCCGACCACTATCAGGAGCCGGCCAAGCCGCCGCGCTGAGCCGCCCTTCCTAGGAACCCGGGCCCTGGCGCCGTACGACGGTGTCCGGGCCCTGGCGTCGTACGACGGTGTCGGGGCCCGGCGACATCAGGGTCTCGTGCCCGTCCTCGAACCGGACGCGGTACGGCGGTCCGCCGTCCACGCCGAGTACCTCGACGATCTGCGCGATGCGGTCGTGCTGGCCGACGATCCTGCCGTGCACCACCAGCTCGTCGCCTACGGTTGCACGCATCTGGAGTGCCCCCTCGTCCCGCTCTCTCGGCCGCTCTGCGGTCGCGATTCGTGGCCGCAAGTGTACGACGGGTGGCGGGAGTTGGGGCCCCGCCGGATGTGCAACAGGTCAGCCGCGGGCCCGTTGGGTGACCGCGATGCAGACGAGCACGGCGGCCGCCGTCAGCGGGGCGGCGACGGTCAGGTCCTCGCCGAGCAGGAACACCGACCAGACGAGCGTCAGGAGCGGCTGGGCGAGCTGGAGCTGGCTGGCCTTGGGTACGCCGATGGCCGCCATGCCCCGGTACCAGACGACCAGGCCGAGGAACTGCGAGCCGATCGCCGAGTACAGCAGGCCCGCCGTGCTGTGCCCGGTGAGCTGGAAGGACTCGTGCTGCAGGGCGAGGAGCGCGCCGATGGCGTTGAGCGGCAGGCAGAGGATCAGGCCCCAGCCGATCACCTGCCAGCCCGGCATCTCGCGGGCAAGGCGGCCGCCCTCGGTGTACCCGGCCGCGCAGATCAGGAGCGCGCCGAAGAGATAGAGGTCGGCGGTCGTCAGGGCGCCGCCGCTCTGCTGCACGGTGAACGCGATGACCGCGGCGGCCCCGGCGAGCGCCGCGGTCCAGAAGGCGCGCGAGGGCCGTGCGCCGGTGCGCAGCGCGGAGAAGACGGCGGTCGTCAGGGGGAGCAGCCCCACGACGACGGCGGCGTGCGCGGTGGTGGACGTCTGCAGGGCGAGCGTGGTCAGGAGCGGGAAGCCGACGACGACACCGGCGCCGACCACGGCGAGACCGGCCCAGTGGCGGCGGTCGGGCACCGGGACGCGCAGGGCGAGCAGGCAGCCGCCCGCGATGAGCCCGCTGAGCACGCCCCGCAGCGTCACGAGGCTCCAGGGGCCGATTCCTTCCAGGCCCCAGGCGGTGGCGGGGAAGGTGAGCGAGAAGGCGGTGACGCCGAGGGCGGCCATCAGGGTGCCGGTGCGACGCGAGCCGTGCGGGGTGCGGAGGGCCGCGGGGGCCGGGGCGGCCGCGGTGTCGGTGACCGCTATCCGGGTCGGGCGAGTAGCGCTATCCTGTGCTGTCATGCAAGACAGTAGCAGTGTGGGCGAATTGGCGAAACGGCTGCGTGACGAGCTGGACCGCTACTCTCCAGGTGGAAAGCTGCCGTCGAGCCGGGCGCTCGTCGAACGGTTCAGGGTGAGCCCGGTGACCGTGTCGCGGGCCCTCGGGCAGCTCGCCGCCGAGGGCCTCGTCGTCACCCGGCCCGGCGCCGGGGTCTTCCGCGCGGAGCCGCAGGCCGCCCCGGCACCGGCGGGCGACACCTCGTGGCAGGAGGTGTCGCTGAGCGCCGACGCCGCGGCCGAACTCGTCCCGCGCGCCGTCGACGCCTCCGGGGTCCTGGTCACCCTGGCCGCGCCGTCGCCCGGCGTCATCGAGTTCAACGGCGGCTATCTGGACCCCTCGCTGCAGCCCGAGCGGGCCATGGCGGCGGCGCTCGCCCGCGCCGGACGGCGGCCCGGCGCGTGGGGGCGGCCGCCGGTCGACGGCCTCATGGAGCTGCGGGAGTGGTTCGCGCGGGGCATCGGCGGGGCGATCACGGCCGCCGAGGTGCTCATCACGGCCGGTGGACAGAGCGCGCTGACCACCGCGCTGCGGGCGCTCGCCCCGCCCGGTGCGCCGGTGCTCGTCGAGTCGCCGACCTACCCCGGCATGCTGGCCATCGCCCGCGCCGCGGGACTGCGCCCGGTGCCGGTGCCCGTGGACACCGACGGGGTGCGCCCGGAACTCCTGGAGGCGGCGTTCCGGGCCACCGGGGCAAGGGTGTTCGTCTGCCAGCCGCTGTTCCAGAACCCGACGGGGGCCGTGCTGTCCGCCGAGCGCCGCCCCGAGGTGCTGCGGATCGCCCGCGCGGCCGGTGCGTTCGTCGTCGAGGACGACTTCGTGCGCCGCCTCGTGCACGAGGACTCCGGGCCGCTGCCCCGGCCGCTCGCCTCCGACGACCACGAAGGTGTCGTGGTGCATGTCTGCTCGCTCACCAAGGCCACCTCGCCGAGCTTCCGGGTGAGCGCGCTCGCCGCGCGCGGCCCGGTCCTCGAACGCCTGCGCGCCATCCAGGTCGTCGACCACTTCTTCGTGCCGCGGCCGTTGCAGGAGGCGGCGCTCGAACTCGTCGGATCCCCGGCCTGGCCCCGCCATCTGCGGGCGGTGGCGGGCGAGTTGAAGGGCCGCAGGGACGCGCTGGCGGCGGCGCTGCGGCTGCGGTTCCCCGAGCTGGTGATGCCGCACATCCCGGCGGGCGGCTACCACCTGTGGCTGCGCATGCCCGACGGCACGGACGAGGCCGCGCTGGTCTCGGCCGCCCTGCGCGCGGGCGTCGCCGTCGCCCCGGGGCGCCCCTACTTCGCGGCCGAACCCCCGGCGGCGTACATCCGGTTGAGCTTCGCGGCGGTCGCGGGGACCGGGGAGATCGCGGAGGGGGTACGCAGGCTCAGGGCGGCCTGCGACGAGGCGGCGGGGTGAGCGGGCGCGCGGCGGGACGGTGTGCCGCCCGTCCCAGGGAGTGAAATGCCGTGGACCGGGCGGCGGCCCTGCTGCCAGGGTCGGGGCATGAGCGACAGTGCCAGCCTCCCCGACGGCTACGAGACGTCCGCCGACCCCGCCCGCATCGACGCCGCGCGCGTCCACCAGTGGCTCTCCACGGACGCGTACTGGGCCCTCGGACGCACCCGGCAGAAGCAGGACGCGGCGATCGCGGGCTCCCTCAACTTCGGGGTGTACGAGGAGGCTTCGGGCGAGCAGGTCGCGTACGCCCGCGTGGTCACCGACCGGGCCACCTTCGCCTGGCTCTGCGACGTGTACGTCGCTCCGGCCGCACGCGGCAAGGGACTTGGCGTCGCGCTGGTCGGCGCGGTCTGCGAGCACCTGGAGCCGTACGGCGTGCGCAGGACGCTGCTCGCCACGGGCGACGCGCACGGGGTCTACGAGAAGCTCGGGTTCAAGGCCCTCGACGCCCCGGAGAAGTGGATGGCGCGCGGCAGCCAGTGAGGCGCGCGTGAGCTGTTGCACACGGGTCCGGTGAAACCTTGACCCGCACGGGCGCGCACCCCAACATCACCGCATGCACGCTCGCGTCACACTCATCGCCGCCGCGCGGAGCGCCTCGCTGCTCGCGGAGCGCTTCGGCGACGACCGGCCGCTCGACCAGGCGGGCTGGCACGAAGTGCAGGCCGCGGCGCCCGCGCTCCTGCCGCTCGGCGTGGCCGAGTTGCGCTACTGCTCGCCCACCCCGCGCAGCCGTGCCACCGGCGACGCGCTCGGCTTCGGGCCGCTCGCCCAGCCCGCCCTGCGGGACTGCGACATGGGGCGGTGGCGCGGCCTGACGCTCGCCGAGGTCACCGCGCGCGAACCGACCGCCGTCGACGCCTGGCTGAGCGACCCGCGCTCGGCGCCGCACGGCGGTGAGTCGCTGCTCGGGTTCATCTCGCGGATCGGCGGCTGGCTCGACACCCGCCCGGTCGCCGACGGCGCCAGGATCCTCGCGGTGGCCGAGCCCGCCGTGGTGCGTGCCGCGCTGGTCTACGGCCTGAAGGCGCCCCCGTCGACGTACTGGAACATCGACATCCGCCCGCTCTCCACGGTCACCCTGACCGGTCACGGCGGGCGCTGGAATCTGCTCCTCGACGCGACGGGACCCGTGCGTAGTCCGTGACGAGCAGCAGGTCCTTGGCCGGTCCGCCGACCCGCCACCGGGTCCGCCAGTGGTCCTCGTCGGCCACCTCGAACGCGCCGCGGTACAGGTCGCGCACGCACGGGTGGTCCGCCGTGTGGCGGCCGGTGCGCAGGTCCAGGTCGTGGAAGGGGCGGCCGTCGGCGAACTCGACGCGGGCCGTGCCCGGACCGTCGCCGGGCAGGAAGCGCAGGGTGCGCTCGGCGGGCCTTGCGACGCCCCGCCAGACGAAGGTGCCCGACTCGTGGTGGAGCAGGCCGATCTCGTCGGGCAGCGGTGTGAAGACCGTCGTCCCCGTGAAGTGCCCCGCCGAGCCGTCCGCGAGATCACGCACGGAACGCGCCACGCGCCATTCGCCCGCCAGATACGCCCGTACGTCCGGTACGCGGTGGAGTCCGTACGGCGCGGTCACCTCGGCGTCCAGCCCGTCTGCGCCGCCCAGCGCTCCGCCCCCGCCATCAGGGCGTCGGTCGCCGGGGCCTTGATCTGGCCGTAGTCGGCCAGGTCGGACGCGCTCTGCGCGAGCCGCCGCTTGAAGGCGCCCCATGCGTCGCGGGCCCGGTCGTCCGCGCGCAGATAGTCGCGGAAGAGCAGCGTGTAGCGGGAGTTCGGGCGGCCGTGCACGCGCAGCTGGACGTTGCAGCGGCGGGCGCCGGCCGGGGGCGCGAAGACCAGCTTGGGGTCGCGGTGGCCGAACGAGAGCTCGGAGCGGTTCCAGGGCTCGGGGCGGCAGCGGAAGCCGACCGCGGCGAGCAGGGCGACGTCCCGTGCCTCGTCCAGGGAGCTCATCCGCACCTGCACGTCGATGCAGTCCTTGGCCGCGAGCCCCGGCACGGACGTCGAGCCGACATGGTCGACGGCGACCGCGAGACCGGCGAGCGCGGGCCGCAGCTCCCGTGCGACGCGCTCGAAGTCCCGCGGCCACTCGTCCTGGTAGTCCACCACCGTCAGCGGGTGGGCGCTCTCATCGGGAAAGGGCATGCCATCGAGGCTACGTCGCCCACCGCCCGGCCCCGCGGCCCGTGGCGGCTACCGGTCGACCAGGGAGAAGCTGCGCTCGTCGTACCGGGTGCCCGCGACCCCGTCCGCGGGCGCCGCCGCGTCGATCGCGGCGAGGTCGTCGGCGGACAGCTCGACGGCGACCGCCGCGAGGTTCTCCTCCAGGTACTTCTGGCGGCGCGTGCCCGGGATCGGCACCACGTCGTCGCCGCGGTGCTGCACCCAGGCGAGTGCGAGCTGCCCGGCGGTGACGCCCTTCTCGGCGGCGAGCGCGTTGAGGGTGTCGACGATCGTCAGGTTCCGCTCCAGGTTGCCGTCGGCGAAGCGCGGCTGGGTGCGCCGCAGATCGTCGTCGGGGAGCCCGTCGAGCGAGGTGTAGCGGCCGGTGAGGAAGCCGCGGCCGAGCGGCGAGAACGGCACGATGCCGATGCCGAGCTCACGGCAGACCGGCGCGATCTCCGCCTCCAGGTCCCTGGTCCACAGCGACCACTCGCTCTGCAGCGCGGCGATCGGATGCACGGCGTGCGCCCGCCGGATCGTGTGCGCGCTCGCCTCGGAGAGCCCGAGGTGGCGCACCTTGCCCGCCTCGACCAGCTCGGCCATCGCGCCCACGGTCTCCTCGATCGGCACCGCCTTGTCGACCCGGTGCAGGTAGTACAGGTCGATGTGGTCGACGCCGAGGCGCTTGAGCGAGGCGTCGCAGGCCTCTCGTACGTAGGCCGCGTCGCCCCGGATGTTCAGGGGCTCGCCCAGGCGGTTGGCGAAGCCGAACTTGGTGGCGAGGACGGCCTGCTCGCGGCGCGGGCCCGCGAGGGCGCGGCCGAGCAGCTCCTCGTTGTGCCCGGAGCCGTAGAAGTCGGAGGTGTCGAGGAGGGTGGTGCCGAGGTCGAGGGCGCGGTGGATCGTGGCGATCGACTGCTCGTCGTCCGACGCGCCGTAGCCGTGGCTCATCCCCATGCATCCGAGCCCCTGCGCCGAGACCGTCAGCGCGCCGATGCGCCGGGTGGGAAGGCTGGTCATGGTGGAACCTCCAGGGTCGTGCCAGGTGAACGTGCATGACCTTACGAGCTGGAGAGCACTCCAGGTCAACGGGGGTCCGAGGGGCTTCGGCGGGTGCGCGGTGCGGGGCGGACCGGAGGGCGCAACTGGGGTTGTCCCCAGGGCAGTTCGGGCGGCCAGCCCGATGGTCCCGCGGCGTGCGCGCGCCTAGCGTCGTGATCGACTCATCCGCCGCCCGCCGGGCGGACCCACCGGAACCGACCGGCCGGAACCCCCGGCCCACCGGAACCCCCACCAAGGAGCACGATGCGCATCGCGTCAGCAGTCACCGCGGGCCTCGGCCTCGCCGGCCTCCTCGCCGGCGGGGTTGCCGCCGCCGCCCCGCAGGACGCCCCGCACGCCCCGCAGAGACCTCGCGGGACGGTCGCCTGGGGCCCCTGTTCCGCGGAGCAGAAGGAGCTGAACGAGGCGGGCGCGCAGTGCGCGAAGCTCGACGTCCCGCTCGACTACGCCGACCCCGGCGGCCGTACGATCCAGCTCGCGATCTCCCGGATCAAGGCGAAGTCGCCGGGCCAGCGGCGCGGCGTCCTGCTCTCCAACCCGGGCGGCCCCGGCGGCACGGGCCTCGCCAACACCCTGGCCCTGCGCCCCGCGCTCAAGGACGTCGCGGACCGCTACGACCTGATCGGCTTCGACCCGCGCTTCCTCGGCGAGAGCACCCCGCTCAGTTGCGGCCCCGCGCCCCGCCCGACCCCGCCGGGCGAGAGCACCACGCCGCGCCGGGACTTCGACGCCTCGGTGCGTTCCGCCCGCGACACCGCTCGCCGCTGCCAGGAGCACGGCGACAACGCCGCGCTACTGCCGCACGCCTCGACCCGCAACGTCGCCCGCGACATGGACGCCATCCGCGCCGCGCTCGGCGAGCGCGAGCTGTCGTACTACGGCGTCTCGTACGGCGCCGACCTGGGCGCCGTCTACACCCAGCTGTTCCCCCGCAGGGCGGACCGGATCGTGCTCGACTCCTCGACCGACCCGGCCGCCACGCAGTACGAGCTGTTCCAGCGGTCGGGAGCGCCCGCAGAGGCGGCACTCAGCGGGCGTCTGCGGGCCGACGTGGAGCGGCTGCTCGGCCACGCAGAGCGGCACCCCGTCCCCGTCGCGGGACAGCGCCTGAACGCGCCGCTGCTGCGCATCCTGTTCAAGCAGCTCGTGCAGCACGAGGAGAACGACGAGCAACTCGCCAGCGTGGTCGCCGACTTGACGAAGGCGGCCGCGGGCGAGCAGATCGAGCCGGGGCCCGCACTCGCCGGACTCCTGGAGCTCCTGAACTCGCCCGAGCTGGAGAGCAGCATGATCGGCGGCGCGATGTTCATGTGCGGCGACGGCGGCTGGCCCGCGGGCGGGTGGCCCGGGAAACCGGCGACGTACTGGAAGAACATGCAGCGCAGCCGCGCCACGCAGCCGGTCTTCGGGCCCTATGTGAACTCGATGATCGCCCCCTGCGCGTTCTGGGGAGCGGCGCCCCGCGAGCCCGGCACGAAGATCGGCAACGCCGTGCCCGTCCTGATGCTCCAGGCCCGCCACGACAACAACGTCCCCTACGAAGGAGCCCTCGCCCTGCACCGCAGGCTCACCGGATCCCGGCTGCTCACCGCCGACATCCGCGCGCACGGCGTGTACGGGCGGGGCAACGACGGCCTCACCCCCGTCCCGTGCGCCGACCGGACCGTCAACGACTATCTGCGTGACGGCGAGCTGCCCGCCGCCGACCTCACGTGCCCGCACCCCGCGCCGAAGGCCGGGGTGCGGCGATGATCACCAGGCGCACCGGCCTCGCGGCCACCGCCGCCCTGCTCACCGGGGCGGCCGCCGCCCCGGCGAGCAGGGCCGCCACAGGGCACAAGCCCGCGTCACGGCCCGGGAAGTCCGCGCTCCAGAAGGATGTCGACGCGATCCTGGACACCGGGGTGACCGGCGTCCTCGCCGAGGTGCAGGGCGCGCACGGCCGGACGACGGCCCGCGCGGGCGTCGCCGACCTCGGGTCGCGGGAACCCGTGCCCTGGGACGCGTACTACCGGATCGGCAGCGACACCAAGACCTTCACCGCGACCGTCGCCCTCCAACTGGTCGGCGAGGGACGGCTGAAGCTCACCGACACCGTCGACCGGTGGCTGCCGGGAGCCGTCCGCGGCCACGGCAACGACGGCCGCCGGATCACCGTCGCCAACCTGCTGCGGCAGACCAGCGGCCTCAACGACTACCTCGCGAGGGTGGGCCCCGACGACTTCACCCCGGAGGCCTACCGCCGCGACCGGTTCCGCGCGCAGACCCCCGAGGAACAGCTGACGGCGGCGCTCGGCGAGGCGCCGCGGTGGCTGCCCGACGCCGACAACCCGGCGGGGGAGCGGCGCTGGGCGTACTCCAACACCAATTACGTCGTGGCCGGACTGGTCATCGAGGCGGTCACCGGACACCCCTGGGCCCAGGAGGTGCACGAGCGGATCATCGAGCCGCTCGGCCTGCGCGACACGTTCACGCCGGGCACGTCGCCGTACGTGCCGCGGCCGACGGCCACCGGATACACGTACTTCCCCAAGGGCAGTCGCCCCACCGACACCAGCATCGGCTTCGGCGGGGGAGCGGACGGCTGCGTCATCACGACGACCCGCGACCACGCGGCGTTCCTGCGCGCCCTGTTCGGCGGGCGGCTGCTGCGGCAGGAGCAACTGGCCGCGATGCGGCGGACGGTGCCCGCCGACGACTGGATCCCGGCGCCCGGCGTCCGCTACGGACTCGGCATCGCCTGGCGTCCGGTGGCCGGGATCGGCGACGGCATCTGGTTCCACGGCGGGACCAGCCTCGGCTGCGTCTCCGAGTGCGGCGTCACCGCGGACGGTGCCACCGCCGTGACCAGCGCCGCCTTCACCCTGCGGCTCGACGGTCCCGCGCAGGAGGCGCAGTCGGTGCGGACCCTGCGGATGGTGGAGGCGGCGCTGCGCTGACCGCGTGCGGCGCGGGGCGGTCGGCGGTCCGGCGCGGCAGCCGGGCCGCCACCACCGCGCCGAGCGCCGCGACCGCGGCGAGGACCGTCAGCGTCGGGTCCATCGCGGCGACGAAGTCCCCTTCGGTGCCGTGCGGTTGGGCGGCGCCGGGCCGTGCGGCGACCGGTGCGAGCAGGGTCATCAGCGCCGTCGCGAGGGCGACGCCGAGCGCGGGGCCGATGTTCATCGCGGTCTGCTGGAGCCCTCCCGCGACCCCCGCGTCGCCCACCGGGGCATGCCGTACGACGACGGCGGTCGCGGCGACCATCACCGTGCCGAACCCGGCGCCGACGAGCAGAAAGCCGCCGCCGACCGCCGCGGCGGCCGGGTCGGTGCCAAGCCGCGACAGGACGAGCACGCCCGCGGTGAGCACGGCCATCGCCGTCGTGACCGTGCGCCGCGGCCCGTGCCGACGCAGCAGTACGGCCGCCAGCGGCGCGCCCACCACCATCGTCACGGCGAGGGGCAGCGCCCTGACGGCGCTCTGCAGCGGGTCGAGCGCGAGCACGTCCTGAAGGAAGTACGTCGCCACGAAGAGCGCGCCGAACATCGCGGCGGACGCGGCGAGCAGCACGCAGAGCGCCGGTCCCACGGCGGGGGAGCCGAGCAGCCGGGGCGGCACCAGCGGGCCCGACGTGCGCCGCTCGTGCCGGACGAACGCGCCGCCCGCGCACGCCGCCACCAGGAGTCCGACCGCGCTGCCCGCCGTCGGCCCGGTCCCCGCGACACCGGCCAGCGCGTGCACGAGGCAGGCCAGGGTCACCGCGAGCAGCGCGGCGCCCGGCACGTCGAGCCGGGGCGCGGGGCCCTGCCGGTGCGGTGCGGGCAGCCGGACTGCGAGGGCGATGACGCCGATCGCGAGCGCGGGCACGACATTGAGGAGGAAGACGGAACGCCAGCCCAGATGGGTGGCGAGCGCCCCGCCGAGCAGCGGCCCCGTGGCCGCCGCGAGACCGATGGCGCTGGTCCGCAGCGCGATGGGCATGCCGAGCCGGTCCGGCGGGAACGCGGCCCGCAGCATCCCGAGGGTGGCGGGCTGCAGCAGCGCCCCGCAGACGCCCTGCGCCACCCGCAGCGCGATCACCCAGCCGATGCCGGACGCCAGCGCGATGCCCGCCGACGTGACGGCGAAGCCGAGGATCCCGACGGCGAAGATCCGCCGGTGTCCGTACCGGTCGCCGAGCCGTCCCGCGAAGACGAGCAGGCTCGCCACCGCGATGAGGTAGCCGGTGCTCGTCCACTGCACCTGCGCGAACGAGGCGTCCAGATCGCGCTGCAGGGCGGGCTGGACGACGGTGAGCACGGTGCCGTCCAGCGCGACGATCATGGCGCCGACGACGCTGCAGGCGAGGGTGAGGTTGCGGCGGAGCGCGGGAGCGCACGTCATGGGGCGGCCGGTCCGAGGTGCGCGTCGAGCGCGGCCGCGAGCAGCGCGTCGACGTCATCGGCCCCCGAGGCCAGGCGCAGACTGCCCCATCCCCACAACTGCGCGATGCCGTGCAGGTTCGCCCACAGCGCACCCGCGACGATGCGTGCCCCGGGTCCTGCGGCGGACGCGGGGCGGGCCTCGGCGACCAGGCCGACCAGCGCGTCGAAGAGCGGCAGGCTGGTCTCCCGCAGGCCGAGCCCGCTGTTCTCCAGGAGGTCGTGGCGGAACATCAGCTCGAACATGCCGGAGTGCTCGGCGGCGAAGGCGAGATAGGCCCGGCCCAGCGCCATGAGCCGCGCACGCGGGTCCGCCGCACTGCCGCCGACGGCCTGCTCGGCCTGTTCCGCCAGGTCCGTGAAGCCCTGCCGCGCGATGGCGGAGAGCAGGGACGCATGTGTCGGGAAGTACCTCCGGGGCGCCCCGTGCGAGACCCCCGCAGCGCGCGCGATCTCCCGCAGGGACAGCGCCTGTACTCCCCGGGTCGCCAGCAACTCGACCCCGACCGTGACGAG
Organism: Streptomyces sp. NPDC059002; assembly: GCF_042740435.1. Lineage (NCBI taxonomy): Bacteria > Bacillati > Actinomycetota > Actinomycetes > Kitasatosporales > Streptomycetaceae > Streptomyces > Streptomyces sp. NPDC059002. The sequence goes on from NZ_JBHYJI010000010.1 coordinate 155,863, forward strand.
CCGGGCCCGAAGACCGGCTTCCTGTTCGCTCATAGACACTGTCTACCAGAGTGCGTAGACAGTGTCTACGCAGATCGGGACCCCGAGGGCCCTGTCCGTACGGGGGGAGGTAGGAGATATCTTGATGTCGAGCAATGTTGCAGACGCGGAGCGGAGCACCCGGTGACTGACTCGACCATCATCTACACCCACACTGACGAGGCCCCGGCCCTGGCGACCCATTCGTTCTTGCCGGTGGTCCAGGCCTACGCCGCGACGGCGGGCGTCAGCGTGGAGACCCGTGACATCTCGCTCGCGGGCCGGATCATCGCGAGCTTCCCCGAGCACCTCGAGGAGAGCCAGCGCATCTCCGACGCCCTCGCCGAGCTCGGCGAGCTGGCGAAGACGCCCGGGGCGAACATCATCAAGCTGCCGAACATCTCGGCGTCGATCCCGCAGCTCAAGGCCGCGGTCGCCGAGCTGCAGGCCCAGGGCTACGCGCTCCCCGACTACCCGGACGACCCGAAGACCGACGAGGAGCGCGACATCCGCGCCCGCTACGACAAGGTCAAGGGCAGCGCCGTCAACCCGGTCCTGCGTGAGGGCAACTCCGACCGCCGCGCCCCCGCGTCGGTCAAGAACTACGCCAAGGCCCACCCGCACCGCATGGGTGCCTGGACCGCCGACTCGAAGACGAACGTCGCCACCATGGGCGAGAACGACTTCCGCTCCACCGAGAAGTCCGCGACCATCGCCGAGGCGGGCGCGCTCCGCATCGAGCTGGCGGGCGCCGACGGCACCACCACCGTCCTGAAGGACTCCGTGCCGGTCCTGGCTGGCGAGGTCGTGGACGCCTCCGTCCTGCACGTCGCCGCGCTGCGCGAGTTCCTGACCGCGCAGATCGCCCGCGCCAAGGCCGAGGGCGTCCTCTTCTCCGTACACCTCAAGGCCACGATGATGAAGGTCTCCGACCCGATCATCTTCGGTCACGTGGTGCGCGCCTTCTTCCCGAAGACCTTCGCGCAGTACGGCGAGACGCTCGCCGCCGCCGGCCTGTCCGCGAACGACGGCCTCGGCGCCATCCTCAAGGGCCTTGAGGCGCTGCCCGACGGCGCCGCGATCAAGGCGTCCTTCGAGGCCGAGATCGCCGAGGGCCCCGAGCTCGCCATGGTCGACTCGGACAAGGGCATCACCAACCTGCACGTCCCGTCCGACGTCATCGTCGACGCCTCGATGCCCGCCATGATCCGCACCTCCGGCCACATGTGGGGCCCGGACGGCCAGGAGGCCGACACCCTCGCCGTCCTGCCGGACTCCAGCTACGCCGGCGTCTACCAGGTCGTCATCGACGACTGCCGCGCCAACGGCGCCTTCGACCCGTCGACGATGGGCTCCGTGCCGAACGTCGGCCTCATGGCGCAGAAGGCCGAGGAGTACGGCTCGCACGACAAGACCTTCGAGATCCCGGCCGCGGGCACCGTCCGCCTCGTGGACGAGAAGGGCAACGTCGTCCTGGAGCAGGAGGTCGCCGAGGGCGACATCTTCCGCGCCTGCCAGGCCAAGGACGCCCCGATCAAGGACTGGGTCAAGCTCGCCGTCACGCGCGCCCGCGCCACCGGCGACCCGGCCGTGTTCTGGCTGGACGAGGGCCGCGCCCACGACGCCCAGCTGATCAAGAAGGTCGAGCAGTACCTGCCGGAGTTCGACACCGAGGGCCTGGACATCAAGATCCTGTCCCCGGTCGAGGCCACCAAGCTCTCCGTCGAGCGCATCCGCCAGGGCCTGAACACCATCTCGGTCACCGGCAACGTCCTGCGCGACTACCTGACCGACCTGTTCCCGATCCTGGAGCTCGGCACCAGCGCCAAGATGCTGTCGGTCGTCCCGCTGATGGCGGGCGGCGGCCTCTTCGAGACGGGCGCCGGCGGCTCCGCCCCGAAGCACGTCCAGCAGCTGGTCAAGGAGAACTACCTGCGCTGGGACAGCCTGGGCGAGTTCTTCGCGCTCGCGGCCAGCTTCGAGCACCTGGCCACCAGCACGGGCAACGCCCGCGCCCAGGTCCTCGCCGACACCCTCGACCGCGCGACGGCGACCTTCCTCAACGAGGACAAGTCGCCGACCCGTCGCGTCGGCGGCATCGACAACCGCGGCAGCCACTTCTACCTGTCCCTGTACTGGGCGCAGGAGCTGGCCAAGCAGACCGACGACGCGCAGCTCGCGGAGGCGTTCACGGCCCTGGCCAAGACGCTGTCCGAGCAGGAGCAGGTCATCGTCGACGAGCTCATCGCGGTGCAGGGCTCCCCGGCCGACATCGGCGGCTACTACCAGCCCGACGTCACCAAGGCCTCGGCGGTCATGCGCCCGTCGGCCACGCTCAACCAGGCGCTCTCGATCCTGGGCTGACGCTTTCAGCACCTGAGCAGGAAGGGGCCTCCCGCCGTCACGGCGGGAGGCCCCTTCCCGTGCGGGCCCCGTCCTCAGGCGTCCCGCGACCGCAGCACCAGCGCGCCCGCGAGCAGCGCCGCCGCCGCGTACCCGCCGAGCACCCCGATCCCCGCCCACGGCCCGATCGGCAGCCGCTCCGGATGGACCGTCGCCTGGATCGCGAGCCCGGCCGTCGACGGCGTCAACTCCTCCGCCCGCTCCCGCCAGTCGGGGTCGGCGAGCAGCCCCGCGAGCAGCGGAAGGGCGTAGAAGAGGGCGAGGGCCGTGGTGGCCGCGGCCGCCGTGTCGCGCAGGGCGGTCGCCACACCGAGGCCGACCAGGGCCGCGAGCGCGAGATAGAGGACCGAACCCGCTGCCGCCCGCAGCGTCGCCCCCGCCATCAGACCCGGCACCGGAAACCCGTCGGCGGCCAGCAACTCCCGCCCCGCGAACAGCGATCCGACGACGCCGACCGCGCCCGCCGCCACCGTCAGGCCGCACACCACGAGCGCCTTCGCGGCGAGCACCCGCACCCGCCCCGGTTCCGCCGCCAGCGTCGTACGGATCGTGCCCGTGCCGTACTCGCCGCTCATCGCGAGCACCGCGAGGACGACGACCGCGCCCTGCCCCAGCCACACCCCGGTGAGGCTGAGCTTCACGGTGTCCTCGTGGCACGCGGCCGGGTCCGGGCAGTCCCCTGCGGACAGCGCCGCGGTGACCATGGCGCCCGCGGCCACGGTCAGCGCCACCACGGCGAGCAGCAGCCACCATGTGCTGGGCAGCGTACGGAGCTTGGTCCACTCGGCGTGCACCGCGCCGAGCCCCCGGCCCGCTCCCCGCCCCGTCACGCGTCCCGCCTGCGCAGCCGCCACACCGCGGCGCCGAGCACCACGACGACGTACGCGGCGAGCGTCGCGAGACCGGTCCAGGGGCCCTGTGGATAGCAGCCCTCCTCCGGCAGGCAGACCGACGCCACCTGGTCGTAGCGCGGCAGGGTCCCCTGGATCGCGAACCCGGCGACCGGCGTGAGCTGTTGCAGTGCGTGGGCCAGGTCCAGCGGCAGCGTGCTGAGCAGGATCAGCGGCAGCACGAACACCACCACGACGACGGTGATCGCGGCCGTGGTGCCGCGCAGCAGCGCGCCGAGCCCCAGCGCGAGGACCGCGATCAGGGCGAGCACGGCCGCGGTCCCGACGACCGCGCGCAGCACAGGAGCGTCGCCGAGGGTGAGGTCGTCGAAGAGCCGCGCACTGTTGCCGCTCCGCAGACGGGGCTCGCTGAGCAGATACGAGAGGAAGGCGGCGACGAGCCCGGCGGCGAACGTGACCGCGCCGATCACCGCGGCCTTGGCGAGCAGCACCCGGCCGCGCCGCGGACTGAGGGCGAAGGTGGTGCGGATCATGCCCCGCCGGTACTCGGCGGTGATGAAGAGCACCCCGAGCGCCGCGATCAGGACGAGCCCCAACTGGGCGCCCTCCAGGGCCATCACGGTCAGATCGTTGGGCGGCGGAGCCGGGGCGATGTCGCCCGAACCGCTGAGCGTGAAGCCGTCGCCCGTCCGGCGCAGCTCGCCCGCCCCGCGCCCCGGGTCCCCGCCCACGTCGGTGTGCCGCCACTGCGCGGGCGCCGCACGCCCGCTCAGCGTCACCTCGTCGAAGCGCGCGGTCGACCGCGAAGGACGCTGGTCGATGGAGGCGTTGCCGAACTCGCGCTCCCTGGACTGGATGTCGGGCGACGTCACGAAGAACCCGGCCGCCACCGTCCTCGGCGTCCCCGCCGAGCGCCCGGAGCCGTCCAGGCCGACCGTGCCGACCTTGTCCCAGTCGCGGCCGTCGGTGGACTCGTACCCGGTGACGGTGGAGCCCTGCCGCGTCAGGCGCAGCCAGCGGGTGTCGCCGGGCGCGGCGCCGGAGCCCGCCACGTCACGGGTGAACTCGCTCTGCAGGCGCACCCCGTGGCGTGCGGTGAGCATCAGGGCCGCGTAGTCGGCGCCCGGCCGCGTGCTCTCCTTCACCAGCACCCCCGCCTTGGCCCACTCCGGCGTGTCCCCCGGGCTCCGCCCCGCGGGCACGGACACCCGGGCCGTGACGCTGCCGTCGCCGGTGAGCGTGCGGTGCGCGTACGAGAAGGCGTCCTGCACGGGCTTCCCGTCGGACCCGGTGGGCCCGGGACCGCCGCCGCCCCGGGTCGTCTCGCTGGACGAACTCGCCGCGGAGAAGACGGAGACGAGGACGGTCACCAGGACCGCGCCGAGCAGCGTGAATCCCCAGCGGCGCACCGTACGCAGCTTGGTCCACTCGGCGCGGAGCAGCTGCGGGAAGCCGTCGCGGCCCAGGGGCACGGCGGCGGTGCGGCGGGGCGTGACGGCGGTCATCGGACACCCTCCGCGTCCCCGGCGCGCCCCGGCCCCGCGGCGGGCTCGTCCGCCGCGAACTGCACGGCGTCCCTGGTGAGTTCCATGTACGCCTCCTCCAGCGTCGCCCGGTGCGCCGCGACCCCGGAGAACGCCACGCCCGCGCCGCCGAGCAGCGCCACCACGCGCTCCGCGTCGAGCGCCGAGACGGTGAGCGTGTCACGGCCGGTGGCCGCGACCCCCGCGCCCGCGTCCGCGAGGACGGTCATCGCCCGGGTGCGTTCGGCGGTGCGCACCTCGACGCGGTCGCCGGACGCGGCGGCGAGCAGCTCCCGTACGCTCGTGTCGGCGATCACGCGCCCGCGCCCGATGACGACCAAGTGGTCGGCGGTGTCCTCCAGTTCACTCATCAGATGACTGGAGACGAGCACCGCACGCCCCTCGGCGGCGAGCCCCTTGATGAACCCGCGGATCCACCGGATGCCCTCCGGGTCGAGGCCGTTGACCGGCTCGTCGAAGAGCAGCACCGGCGGATCGCCGAGCAGCGCGGCCGCGATGCCGAGCCGCTGCCGCATGCCCAGCGAATAGCCCCCTGCCCTGCGCCGCGCGGCCTCCCCGAGCCCCACCAGGTCGAGCACCTCGTCCACGCGGCGCGTAGGGATCCGGTGCGAGTGCGCCATCCACAGCAGATGGTCGCGCCCGCGCCTGCTGGGATGCACGGCGGCCGCGTCCAGCAGCGCGCCGACCTCCAACAGCGGGGTGCGCAGTGCCTGGTAGGGGCGGCCGCCGATCAGCGCGGTGCCCCCGTCGGCGGCGTCGAGGCCGAGGAGGATGCGCAACGTGGTGGACTTTCCCGCGCCGTTGGGCCCGACGAACCCCGTCACCTGGCCGGGGCCGACGCCGAAGGAGAGCCCGTCCACCGCGGTGACGGACCCGAACCGTTTGCGCAACTCCCGTACGTCGATCGTGGCTTCCATGTGTCCCGTTCCTCCCCGAGGCCAACCGTACGAAGCGAGGCTAAGGACGGCAGGGGGCGGCGGTCGTCACGCGCCGGAGCCGTCTTCGTATCCCTCACGTGAGGGACCCCACCGCCGCCCGCACCCGTGACAATGACATCCGTGAAAGCGACAACTCCCCGGTGGCCGCGGTCCCTTGAGGGGCACCCCGAAGCCCCGGTCGTGGCCGCCGCGCTGCTCGCGCTCGCCGCGGCGGGCGAGGTGCTGCTGCGCGCGGACGGCCGGGTCCCGCTGCCGCTCGCCCTGTCCCTGGCCCTCGGCGCGACCGCCCCCGTCGCGGTGCTCGCCCCCGCGCGCCGCCCCGGCGGTGCCCGGGCCGCGGCCGCCGCGGGAGTGGTCTGCGCCGCCGCCGGGCTGCTCGCGCTCACCCCCTTCCACGTCCTGACCGGGGCGGGCCTCTGCGCGCTCCTCTTCGCCCTCTGCGTCACCGGACGCCGGGGCCCGAAGGCGCTGGCCGTGCTGCTGCCCGCGCCCTTCGTCGGGTACGCCGTCACCGCGCCGGAGACCGGCGACACCGGGTCCCGGTTCCTCACCGCGCTCATCGCCGTCTGCACCGCGGCGGCGGCGGGCACCGGGCTCGCCCGCAGGGCCCGCGACACCGCGCTCGCGCACAGCGCCACCGAACGGGCCATCGCCGACACCCTCCTCGAACACGCGGCGCGCGGCGAACGGGCCAGGATCGCAAGGGAGTTGCACGACGTGGTCGCCCACCACATCTCGATGATCGCCGTCCAGGCCGAGACCGCGAGGCTGACCACCCAAGGACTGCCCCCCGCCGGCGCCGAACGCTTCCTCGCCATCGGCGACACGGCCCGCACCGCGCTCACCGAGATGCGTCGCCTGCTCGGCGTCCTGCGCGAGGACGCGGGCCCCGCCACGGTGCCCGAGCGCCGCCCGCAGCCGGGCATCGAGCAGCTCGCCGAACTCGTCGACGAGGCACGGGACGCGTCCGGCGGCGCGCTGCGGCTGATCGTCGAGGGGCCGATCCGCCCCCTGGAAGCGGGCGTCGAACTCACCGCGTACCGCATCGTCCAGGAGGCCCTCACCAACGCCCGCCGCCATGCGCCGGGCGCCGCCGTCGACGTCGAACTCCGCTACTCCCAGGACGTGTTGCGCCTGCGCGTGCGCGACAACGGCCCGAGCCCGCGCGTTGCGCCGGACGGCGCGAGCGGCCACGGCCTGCTCGGCATGCGGGAGCGCGCCGCCATGGCGGGCGGCGCGCTGCGGGCGGGCCCGGCGCGCGACGGCGGCTTCCTGATCGAGGCGACCTTCCCCGTCCCGGCACGAGAGCAGGCCGCATGAGCACCCACCCGGATGCGGACACCGCACAGGCCGAAGACACCGCAAAGGCCGAAGACGCCCCAGGGGCCGAAGGAGCCGTCCCCGCCGCCCCGCTGCGCATCGTCATCGCCGACGACCACGAGGTCGTCCGCTTCGGCTACGCCGGACTGCTCGCCACCCAGCCCGACTTCACGGTCGTCGGCACCGCGGCGGACGGCGCCCAGGCCGTCAGGCTCTGCCGCGAACTGGACCCCGACCTGGTCCTGATGGACGTACGCATGCCGGTGATGGACGGCATCGAGGCGACGGAACGCCTGGCCGCAGCGGGGAGCGGCACCCGAGTCCTCATCCTCACCACCTTCGACCTCGACGAGCACGTGTACGACGCGCTGGGCGCGGGGGCCGCGGGGTTCCTGCTCAAGGACGTCACCGCGGAGCACCTCTTCGACGCGGTCCGCGTGGTCGCCGCGGGCGAGGGCCTGCTCGCGCCGACGGTCACCCGCCGCCTCATCGCCGAGTTCGCCCGGATCAGGCCCGGCAGGACGGCGGCCCCCGCGCCCCGCGTCGACGCCCTCACGCCCCGCGAGACCGAGGTGCTCCGCCTGATCGCGGAGGGCCTGTCCAATCCGGAGATCGCCGCGCGGCTGCACGTCGGCGAGGAGACCGTGAAGACCCATGTGAGCCGCGTGCTCGCCAAGCTGGGCCTGCGCGACCGCACGCAGGCGGTGGTCGCGGCGTACGAGTCGGGTCTCGTGGTGCCGCGGGCGGGGGAGGGGTGAGGGTCCGCTACGGCCGGGCTACGACCGGGCTACGACCGGCGCTTGGGCTTGCCGCGCTTGGCGGACGCCGCCGCGGACTTCCCCCGGCCACCGCCGCTCCGAGCGCCCTTGCCCGCGGCGGACTTGCCGGTGCCGGACTTGCCGCCGCCCGACTTCCCGGCGCCCGACCTGCCCGCGGCGGACTTCCGCTGCGCGCCGCCCGCCTCCGGGCGCTTGCCCTTGGGCTGCGCAGCGGTCTGCGTACGCCCCCGTGAACTGTTCACCGTGCGCCCGCGGACGATCCCGATGAAGTCCTCCACGAGGTCCGTGGTCGCCTCCTCGGGCCACGACAGCGCGACGCGCGACTCGGGCGCGCCCGCGACCGTGCGGTAGGTGAGGTCCTTGCGGTGGTGCAGGCGGGCGAGCGACTGCGGCGCGACGAGCAGGCCCACGCCCGCGGCCACCAGCTCCACGGCGTCCGCGGTCGTGGCGGGGCGCTCCAGCGCGGGCAGCCCGGGCCGCTTCTCCCACTCCAGGACGTCGTCGAGCGGATGGAACACGATCTCGTCGGCGAGGTCCTCGGGGGACACCTCTTCGACGGCCGCCACCGCGTGGTCCTTGGGGACGATCACGACGGTCGTCTCGGTGTAGAGGGGGATCGCGCTGAGGTCCGTACGGTCGATGGGCAGCCGTACGAATCCGGCGTCGGCGCCGCCCGCGCGCAGCACGTCAGGCGCGTCGGCGGCGGACACCGCGTGCAGCGTCAGCGGGACGTCGGGCAGCCGCTCGTTCCAGATACGCACCCATTTGGCGGGCGTCACCCCCGGGACGTAGGCGAGCCGGAACGAAGGGGATACTTCCGAGCCTGTCACCTCGCCAGGCTACCCGGCGTGGTCGGGAGTAGCGCACACGCTCGATACCCTTGACCCATGACGTCGCACCAGACCACCCAGACCATGAAGCCCGCGACCGCGGCGAAGAAGCTGGGTGTGTACCTCCAGGCCACGCCCGCCGAGTTCCAGGAGGGCGTCATCTCGCGCAGCGAGCTGAACGCGCTGCAGGCCGACCCGCCGGAGTGGCTCCAGGAGCTGCGGCGCAACGGCCCGCACCCCCGCCCCGTCGTCGCGGCCAAGCTCGGCATCTCCATCGCGGGCCTGGCCCGCGGCGGAGTCACCGAACCGCTCACCACGGAACAGATCGAGGCCCTCAAGCAGGAATTCCCCTCCTGGCTCCGCCAGGAACGCGCCACCCAGGCCGAGGTCCGCAAGGAAGCGGTGCGCATCAAGGAGAAGAACCAGCAGAAGCGCGACGAGCCCCAGGCGTAACGCCCCCTCGATCCCGCGGGGCCCCGCCCGCCCCACTCCGTAGGCCCTGCGCCCGGGCCAGCTCCCGGAGCATCGCCGCCCCCGTCCCCACCGCTGCCACATGCAGGACCGCCGCGATCGCGAGGTTCTCCGGGAGCGCGGGGTCGGCGGGCCGGGCAAGGGCCAGACAGAGCGTGAAGGGGAGTTTCCAGGCGCTCCAGGCGAAGAGGGTGCCGGAGCCGAGCCAGCAGGCCGTCAGGGGGACGCGGCGGGCGAGCCGGGCGGGGCGGCCGCGGGTGAGGGACCAGGTGGCGGCCGCCGCCAGGAGGGCCCAGCCGCCGAGGGTGCCCATGATCAGCCGTCCGGAGAGGTCGCGCTGCGCGGGGTGGGCGATCCCCGCCGTGCCGCCCGCGGCCCAGTACAGCCAGACCGCGCCGATCACCGCGGCCGTGACGGTCGGCCACGGCGGCACCCGGAGCGGACCCTGTCCGCCGTCCCCGGTGCGGCCCGTGAACACGTCCGGCCAGCGGCGCCGCACGTACGCGGGGAGTGCCAGGGCGAGGCCGAGCCCCATGCCGATGAAGCCGAGCTGCACCAGGACGCCCTCCCAGCCGGGCATGGCGGGGTCGTCGTCCGCACCGGCCCGGGACCCGTCGTCGGAGGGGAGCAGCAGGGAGCCGAGGACGGCGTACGGCAGGAGCGGCACGAGGAAGCCCGTGCCCACCCAGGCGCAGAAGGCCAGCGGTCTGCCCGGGATCCGCGTCCCCCACGGCCGTACCAGCGCGAGCGCGACCGTGATCCCGATCGCCGACATGCCGACGGTCACGGTGTTGAGCGCCACCCACCCCGTCACGTCGAACCCGGCGCCGATCGGCGCGATCCCCAGGGCCGCGGCGATCACCCACGACACCTTGATCAGCAGATACGGCGTGAGGGCCAGCGCGGCCCCGTACCCGCCGAGCCGCCCGACCCGGTCCCACCGGTCCATCTGAACTCCCCTCCCGAAGTGCGGAGTTCAAGCCTGCGGCCGGGCGCGCGGCCGGACATCGACCCGCGGAGGTATCCCGCCTCGCCCGTGCGGGGGAGCTACCCGGCGCGCCGCAGCCGGGCCGAGAGGTGGTGCTGCAGGGGCTGCCCGACCGCCGCGAGGTCGTGGACGAAGTCGAGCGTGTCGGGGTCGGTCAGCGTGTAGCGGCGGCGGGTGGCGTCGACCTCCTTGGCCGTGGGGGTGCGCGTCACCTCGTGGGTGGCGAGATCGACCGCCCCGTCGGCCGCGTGGCCGACCGAGATCTCCGCGATGCCGGTGGGCTGGGTGATCAGCGCCTCCACGCGCCCGTCGGCCTGCAGCCGCCACCAGCCGCTCTCGCGGGCCGACGGCCGCAGCGGCACGTCGTCGGCGTCGAGCAGCCAGGCCCGGGCCTCGTAGTGGAGGAAGGGGCGGCCGTCGTGGCTGAAGGTGACTTCCTGGGCGTACGAGAAGTCCGCGTCGAGCGTCGGGTACGTGCCGCGCCCCCGGCCCCGCCAGCTGCCGAGGAGCCCGAGCACGGGCGTCAGCAGCGCGTGCGGCGCGGGCGCCTCGTCCGGCCGGTGGCCGTCGGGGTACGGGTGCTCCGGTGCGGGGTCGAACATGGGGGGTGCTCCTGAGGTCGGGGAGGGTCGGTGCCGGAGGAAGCCTAGGGCCTCGCCTCCCGCGGCCGACCCCACGTCACCCCGTCGCGCGGAGCGTCCTGAAGAACCTGCGTACGTCGCCGACCAGCAGCTCCGCGATGTGCCGCAGGGGGATGAAGTTGTCGCGGGGGAAGTCGGCGAGAGCGGTGGGGGTCGTGGACGGGGCGGGCGGGCTGCCCCAGTAGTCGGCGTGCGCGCGCTCGTAGGAGATGCGGGCGGCCGAACCCGCGGTGCCGGTGAGCCAGTAGAGCATCACGTTCGTGAGCAGCTGGTCCCGGTCGACGGCGTCCTCCGGGCGCTCCGCGGAGTCCTTCCACTCCTTGAACTTCTCGGCGATCCACGCCAGTTGGCCCACCGGTGAGTCGGTCAGGCCGTACGCCAGGGTCTGCGGCAGGCAGCAGATTCAGGTGTACGCCGATGACCTTGGCCGGTCGTACGCGGCCCAGTTCGCGGGAGATCCCCGCTCCCCAGTCGCCGCCCTGCACGCCGTACCGCTCGTAGCCGATGCGCTCCATGAGCTCGCCGAACGCGGCGGCCACCCGCCGGAACTCCCAGCCCGTGTCCCTGGTCGGCCCCGAGAGCCCGAACGACCCCCGCGAACTCGACGATCGAGCCGGGCCAGCCGTGGCTCATCAGCAAAGGGGTGGCGTCCGGTTCGGGGGACCGGATGTGGGCGAAGTGGATGTTCGCCCCGTCGACGGTGGTGGTGAACTGCGGCCACTCGTTGAGCGCGGCCTCGGCGGCCCGCCAGTCGTAGGTGTGCCGCCAGTGGTGCACCAGCTCTTCGAGGTAGTCGCGCGGTATCCCGTACTCCCAGCCCACTCCGGGCAGTTGATCGGGCCACCGGGTGCGGTCATGGCTGCGCATGCTACGTCCGGGTGCGGGCGGACGGCCGCCGGGTTTTCAGGGCCGCTTCGACGGCCCGTCGGCGGACCCGGAGCGCCACCGCCCCGTGGCGCGGCGGAGCGGCGGAAGGCCCCAGAGGGCGAACGCGCCGCAGGCCAGGCCGACCCCGATGGCCCACCACACCGTCGGGTGCTCCTCCACCCACATGCGCTGGTCGTCCGGCATGGCGAGGGCGCCGACGGGGCGGCCGCGGCGCCCGGGCGGCAGGCCGGCCACGGCGAGGAACGCCACCACCGCGACGGCCGCGGCGCCGGTGAAGCGCACCCACTGCCGTCGTCGCGCCGCGGCCGCGGCCAGCGGCCAGGAGCACAGGATGCCGCTGCCGCAGAACGCCCCGAAGGCGTATCCGGCGCCCGGCCCCAGACCGGCCGTCCAGCGCCACAGGTGGTCGCCGAAGAAGGCCGACCCGGCTCCGCCGAGGATGATCAGCCAGACCACCGTGGTGGTGTGACGTTCGGCAAATCTGGCTATGGAGGACATCGCGGAAATGTTACGGCATGGGGGGAGTTGTCGGTCCGGCCTCCCTCCGTCAACTGCCGCCCGCGTCAAGGCCGCTCCGCGCCGCCGCCCGGGCGGCGCCCGGGGCTCCGTGTCAGGAGGACCGGCCGAGGACGCAGAATTCGTGGCCCTCCGGGTCGGCCAGGCACTGCCAAGTGACGTCGCCCTGGCCGAGGTCGAGGTCGGTGGCGCCGAGGGCCCGCAGCCGGGCCACCTCCGTCTGCTGATCGTCACCGGTGTACGGGAGCAGGTCGAGGTGGGCGCGGTCCGGCACGGTCTTCACGCCGTTGCGGAGGAACTCCAGGTACGGGCCGACCCCCTTGGCGGAGCGCAGCACCGCGCGCTCGTCGGTCACCTCGTGCAGGGTCCAGTCGATCGCCTCGCCCCAGAACCGGGCCATGGCCCGCGGGTCCGCGCAGTCGACCATCACCCGGGCGATCGGCCCGGTGTCCCGGTAGCTCTCCCGGGGTTCGAGGACGCAGAACTCATTGCCCTCCGGGTCGGCGAGCACGGTCCACGGCACGTCGCCCTGGCCCACGTCGGCGGGTGTCGCGCCGAGGTCCCGCAGGCGCGTGACCAGCTCCGCCTGATGGGCCTCGGAGGTGGTGGCGAGATCGATGTGCAAGCGGTTCTTCGTCGCCGTCTTGGCTTCCGGGACGATCACGACGTCGATGCAGACGGCGGACGGGTCCGGCCACACGAAGCCTTTGCCGGGCTCGACGTTGGTCACGCCGGGTCCCTCGCTGGAGAGCTCCCAGCCGAGCGCCTCCGCCCAGAACCGGCCGACCGCCGTGTCATCAAGGGCCTTTATGTTCACCTGAACAGGTCGCAGTGCCATGGCGGCGACCATATGCGCTTCGCGACGGCAGCCACAGAGCCGTCGCCAAACAGAGATCAACTTGCTCGCGGGCCGCGATGCCCAGGGCCGCCCGCTCCGGAAACTCATTGCATAAAACTGCGTCGCAACGTATAGTCATGCCATCTGAAGGAGGGTTCCATGGCGGTACGCGCAGCAGTGGCAGGGGCGAGTGGGTACGCGGGCGGCGAACTGCTGCGTCTGCTGCTCGCCCACCCCGAGGTGGAGATCGGCGCCCTGACCGGCAATGCGAACGCGGGTCAGCGCCTGGGCGCGCTCCAGCCGCACCTGCTGCCGCTGGCCGACCGGGTCCTCGAGCCGACCACGCCGGAGGTGCTCGCCGGACAGGACCGGCCGCACGACGTGGTCTTCCTCGCCCTGCCCCACGGCCAGTCGGCCGCCGTCGCCGAACAGCTCGGACCCGACGTCCTCGTCGTCGACATGGGCGCCGACTTCCGGCTCGCGGACGCGGCGGACTGGGAGAAGTTCTACGGCAGCCCGCACGCCGGGACCTGGCCCTACGGCCTGCCCGAACTGCCGGGCGCCCGCGCCGCGTTGGCGGGGTCCAAGCGGATCGCGGTGCCCGGTTGCTACCCCACCGCCGTCTCGCTCGCGCTCTTCCCGGCGTACGCGGCGGACCTCGTCGAGCCGGAGGCCGTGATCGTCGCGGCATCGGGCACCTCGGGCGCGGGCAAGGCGGCCAAGCCGCATCTGCTCGGCTCCGAGGTCATGGGCTCCATGTCCCCGTACGGCGTGGGCGGGCTCCACCGGCACACCCCCGAGATGATCCAGAACCTGAGCGCCGCCGCGGGCACCCCGGTCACCGTCTCCTTCACGCCGACCCTGGCCCCGATGCCGCGCGGCATCCTCGCCACGTGCAGCGCGAAGGCCAGGGCGGGCGTCACCGCCGACGTCGTACGCGACACGTACGAGAAGGCGTTCGCCGACGAACCGTTCGTGCACCTGCTCCCCGCGGGGCAGTGGCCCGCGACCGCCGCCGTGTACGGCTCGAACGCCGTGCAGATCCAGGTCGCGTACGACGAGGCGGCGGGCCGCGTCGTGGTGATCAGCGCCATCGACAACCTCGCCAAGGGCACCGCGGGCGGCGCGGTGCAGAGCATGAACATCGCCCTCGGAATCGCCGAGGACACCGGACTTTCCACGATCGGAGTGGCGCCGTGAGCGACGCGCGCGCGGCCGCCGGGCCGCAGACAACCACGAAAGCCGCGCCGCTGCGCCGCGCGGGCGGAGAAGCGAACAAGGAGATGCAGTGAGCGTCACGGCAGCGCAAGGGTTCCGGGCGGCGGGCATCGCCGCGGGAATCAAGCAGAACGGCAACCCGGACCTGGCCCTCGTGGTCAACGAAGGGCCCCGCCTGGCCGCCGCGGGCGTGTTCACCTCCAACCGCGTCAAGGCCGCCCCCGTCCTCTGGTCGGAGCAGGTGCTCAAGGGCGGCATCGTCTCCGCGGTCGTCCTCAACTCCGGTGGCGCCAACGCCTGTACGGGCCCACAGGGCTTCCAGGACACGCACGCCACGGCCGAGAAGGTCGCCGAGGTCCTCGACGGAGTGAACGCGGGCGAGGTCGCCGTCGCGTCGACCGGACTCATCGGCGTGACGCTCCCCATGGACAAGCTCCTGCCGGGCGTGGAGACGGCCGCGGGTGAACTCTCCGCGCACGGCGGCGAGAAGGCCGCCATCGCCATCAAGACCACCGACAGCGTGCACAAGACGTCCGTCGCCACCTTGGACGGCTGGACCGTCGGCGGCATGGCCAAGGGCGCGGGCATGCTCGCCCCCGGCCTCGCCACCATGCTCGTCGTCCTGACCACCGACGCCGACCTGGAGTCCGCCGTCCTGGACCGGGCGCTGCGGGACGCCACCCGGCTCACCTTCGACCGCGTCGACTCCGACGGCTGCATGTCGACCAATGACACGGTGCTGCTGCTCGCCTCCGGCGCCGCCGAAGTCACCCCGGAGTACGCCGAGTTCGCCGAGGCCGTCCGCGAGGTCTGCGACGACCTGGGGCGGCAGCTGATCGGCGACGCCGAGGGCGCGAGCAAGGACATCAAGGTCGAGGTCGTCCACGCCGCGAGCGAGGCCGACGCCGTCGAGGTCGGCCGGTCCATCGCCCGGAACAACCTCCTCAAGTGCGCCCTGCACGGCGAGGACCCCAACTGGGGCCGGGTGCTCTCCGCGATCGGCACGACGTCCGCCGCCTTCGACCCGAACCAGCTCAACGTCGCCATCAACGGCGTCTGGGTCTGCAAGAACGGCTCGGTGGGCGAGGGCCGCGAGCTCGTCGACATGCGCTACCGGGAGGTCGTCATCACCGCCGACCTGGCGGCCGGCACCGAGACCGCGACGATCTGGACCAACGACCTCACCGCGGACTACGTCCACGAGAACAGCGCGTACAGCTCATGAGCACTCCGACCGCGCGGAAGCACACCGCGCTGCCCAAGGCGCAGATCCTCATCGAGGCGCTGCCCTGGCTGACCCGGCACCACGGCAAGACCGTCGTCATCAAGTTCGGCGGCAACGCCATGATCGACGAGGACCTGAAGGCCGCCTTCGCGCAGGACGTCGTCTTCCTGCACCACGCGGGCCTCAAGCCCGTCGTCGTGCACGGCGGCGGACCGCAGATCAGCAAGGCCCTCGACCGGCACGGCATCGTCAGCGAGTTCAAGGCGGGCCTGCGCGTCACCACCGAGGACGCCATGGACGTCGTCCGCATGGTGCTCGCCGGACAGGTGCAGCGCGAGCTCGTCGGCCTGCTCAACCAGCACGGCCCGCTCGCCGTCGGCCTCACCGGCGAGGACGCGCACACGATCACCGCCACCAAGCACCAGCCCCGCATCGAGGGCGAGCTGGTCGACATCGGCCGGGTCGGCGAGATCACCGGGATCGACACCGGCGCCATCGAGGCGCTGCTCGCCGACGGCCGCATCCCGGTCGTCTCCTCGATCGCCCGCTCCCAGGACGAAGGTGACTCGGGGCATGTCTACAACGTCAATGCTGATACGGCGGCTGCGGCACTCGCTGCGGCGCTTGATGCCGAAACCCTGATGGTCCTCACCGACGTCGAGGGCCTCTACGAGGACTGGCCCAACAGCGACGAGGTCATCAGCCGCCTCACCGCCAACGAGCTCGAGAAGCTCCTGCCCGAGCTGGCCAGCGGCATGGTCCCGAAGATGGAGGGCTGTCTGCACGCCGTGCGCAACGGCGTCCAGACCGCACGGGTGATCGACGGACGGGTCCAGCACTCGATCCTCCTCGAGATCTTCACCGACGAAGGAATCGGCACGATGGTCGTGCCCGACGCACAGGGGGAGTCATGAGCAATCAGGAGCTGACCGCGCGCTGGCAGGGCGCGCTCATGGACAACTACGGCACGCCCAGGCTGCCGCTCGTGCGCGGCGCGGGCAGCAAGCTGTGGGACGCCGACGGCAAGGAGTACATCGACTTCGTCGGCGGCATCGCGGTCAACGCCCTCGGCCATGCCCACCCCGCGGTCGTCGAGGCCGTCAGCACCCAGATCGGCGCCCTCGGCCACGTCTCGAACCTCTTCGTCGCCGAACCGCCCGTCGCGCTCGCCGAACGGCTCCTCCAGCTCTTCGGGCGGGCGGGCCGCGTGTACTTCTGCAACTCCGGCGCCGAGGCCAACGAAGGCGCCTTCAAGCTCGGGCGGCTGACCGGACGTCCGCACATGGTCGCCACGCAGGGCGGCTTCCACGGCCGGACCATGGGGGCGCTCGCCCTCACCGGACAGCCCGGCAAGCAGACCCCGTTCCTGCCGCTGCCCGGTGATGTCACGCACGTCCCGTACGGCGACGTCGAGGCGCTGCGCGCCGCGGTCACCACCGAGACCGCCCTCGTGATCATCGAGCCGATCCAGGGCGAGAACGGCGTCGTCGTGCCGCCCGCGGGCTATCTGAAGGCGGCCAGGGAGATCACCGCCGCCACCGGCACGCTGCTCGTCCTCGACGAGGTGCAGACCGGAATCGGCCGTACCGGCCACTGGTTCGCGCACCTCGCCGACGAAGGCGTGCAGCCGGATGTCGTCACGCTCGCGAAGGGTCTGGGCGGCGGACTCCCGCTCGGCGCGACCGTCGCGTTCGGCGCCGCGGCCGACCTGTTCAAGCCCGGTCACCACGGCACGACGTTCGGCGGGAATCCCGTCGCGTGCGCCGCGGGGCTCGCCGTCGTCGACACCATCGGGTCCGAGGGGCTCCTGGAGAACACCAAGCGGGCGGGCGAAAAGCTGCGCGACGGAATCGAGTCACTCGGACACCCGCTCGTAGGGCATGTCAGGGGCTCGGGCCTGCTGCTGGGTATCGTGCTCACCGAGCCGCTCGCGCCACGGGCGCAGCAGGCGGCTCAGGACGCCGGCTTCCTGGTGAACGCGCCCGCCCCCGATGTCGTACGGCTCATGCCCCCGCTGAATGTGCGCGACGACGAGGTGGACGCGTTCCTCCAGGCACTGCCCGGCATCCTGGACAAGGCTCGTGAAGCCGACGGGGACGAATGATCCGGAGAATGAGACGACGATGAGCCAGGCGCAAGGCAACGAGCACGGCGACCACGCGGGTCCCGCCGTGCCGCAGACCCGCACCGCACGCCACCGCCGGATCGTGGACATCCTGAACCGGCAGCCGGTGCGCTCCCAGAGCCAGCTGGCGAAGCTGCTCGCCGACGACGGTCTGACCGTCACCCAGGCGACGCTCTCCCGCGACCTGGACGAGCTGAACGCGGTGAAGATCCGCAACGCCGAGGGCGACCTCATCTACGCGGTGCCGAGCGAGGGCGGATTCCGCACCCCGCGCGCGCCGCTGGGCGAGTCGGCCAAGGAGGAGCGGATGCGGCGCCTCTCCGCGGAGCTGCTGATCTCCGCGGAGGCCTCGGCCAACCTCGTCGTCCTGCGCACGCCGCCCGGCGCCGCGCAGTTCCTGGCCTCGGCCATCGACCAGGCCGAGCTGCACGACATCCTCGGGACGATCGCCGGTGACGACACGCTGATGCTGATCAGCAGGGAGGCGACGGGGGGTCAGGCCCTCGCGGATCATCTGCTGCGCCTGGCGTCGAACGATCACTGAGGAGTTTCAGCCCGTCCGGCGATCGAGGACGAACTCGGCGAAGCCGGTGATCAGTGACGTGAGCGCCGGGCCAGCCATGCCGCGACCAACGCCCCCGACACGTTGTGCCACACGGAGAACACCGCCGAAGGCAGCGCGGCGAGCGGGCTGAAGTGGGCGGTGGCGAGCGACGCCGCGAGGCCGGAGTTCTGCATGCCGACCTCGAAGGCCATCGCCCGCGACGCGGGCGGGCCGAGGCGGGCCAGCTTGCCCGCGCCGTAGCCGAGCGCGAGGCCGAGCCCGTTGTGCAGGAACACCGCGAGGAACACCAGTGCCGCGGCCGACTTGATGGCCGCGGCACTGCCCGCGACGACGATCGCCACGATGGCCGCGATGGTCAGCGCCGACAGCCAGGGCAGCGCGCCGAGCACCCGGTCGACGTACCGCCCGAAGAGCAGGCGCACGACGAGCCCCGCGATGACCGGGAGCAGCACGGTCTTGAGGATGTCGGTGACCATCGAGCCCGCGTCGACGGGCAGGTACTCGCCCGCGAGCAGCAGCGTCAGCGGCGGCGTGATCAGCGGCGCGAGGACGGTCGAGACGGTGGCGACCGACACCGAGAGGGCCACGTCGCCGCGCGCCAGATAGGTCACGACGTTGGACGCGGTGCCGCTGGGCGCACAGCCCACCAGGATCACACCGGCCGCCAACTGCGGTGAGAGGCCGAGCGCGTGGGCGATCAGCCAGCCGAGCCCCGGCATGATCACGTAGTGCGCGACGAGCCCCAGCGCGACGGCCCAGGGCCGCTTGACGACGCCCTGGAAGTCGAGGGGGGTCATGGTCAGGCCCATGCAGAACATCACCACGCCCAGCAGGTACGGGACGTTGGTGCCCCAGCCCTCGAAGGCGTCGGGCAGCAGCAGGCCGAGCGCGCCCGCGGCCAGGACGAGGACGGGGAAGACGGTGACGGCGCGGCGTGCCGCCTTGTCGGCGGTGCCGGGGCCCTCGCCGTGGCTGGGGATCGTCTGTTCGGATTGCACGGCGCGATGCAACGCGTCCGCCACGCGCGCGTGCAACCCCGTCTCGGTATGTGGTCGCTACATGCAGCCCGGACCGGAACAAACCGGTTCAGCGGCGCGTGAGTGCCGTCGGCCCCGACTCCGTGCCGATCGCGATGTGCGGCCGCCGGTCAGGTTCGGCCCACCGCAGGATCCGCCGCATCGCCTCCAGGGGCACCGACACGCAACCGGCCGTCGCCCCGCGCCCGTTGACGTGCAGAAAGATTCCGGCGCCGCGCCCGCGCACGGGACGGTCGTAGTTGAAGCCGATCACCAGCGCGTGCGCGTACTGCGGGGCGTATGCACTGAGGTGCTCCGACTCGGCGGCGCGGCAGTCGGCGGGGCGCGGCTCGGTCCAGCGGTTGTAGGCGTGCGAGCGGTTGTCCTGGCACCACCAGGAATCCGGCGTGACCCGGCGATACCGGTGACCGGTGCCCGCGGGGCGGGGGTTGATCCCGAAGGCGTACGGCAGCCCGTACACACCCGTCGGCGTCGTCCGCGTCCCCTGCCTGCGCGAGCCGCCCGCCACCAGGCCCTTCGCGCCGAACCTGGCGGGCGCGGAGCCGACCGCGACCCAGCGCCCGCCGCCGCGCCGGTCCCACCAGGTGACCGTGCCGCGGGTGGAGCCGGTGTGCGCGGCCTCGGCGGTGATGAGCTGGCTGCCGCCGCCGGTGTCGGCCATCCGCTCGGGCAGCGGGGTGCTTCCGGTGCCGGAGGCCGTGCCAGGGGCGGCGCCGAGGGCGAGCAGGGCCGCGGAGGCGAGGGCGACGGCTCGTGGGCGCATGGCTCAGACGGTACTGGGCGGCAGCGGAAGCGGCAGTCCGGGAAGGCCGTCGATGCTCTGTGCGATGTGCTCCTTCTTGGTGAAGTACGCGCTGAGCGACGCGTCGTCCTCGCGCGCGAACCGCTTGCCGTGCAGATCGCGGTCCTCGTCGTACGACATGAAGGGCACCGCGTATCCGCAGGAGTCACGGATGAGTTCGGCCGTCACGACGATCACGGCGCGCAGCCCGTGCGGGGTCGGGTCGATGCCGGGGAAGTGCCCGAGCAGCTCCGTGAAGCGCGGGTCGTCGCGGAACACGGGCTCGCCGCGGCCGTGCACCCGGACGATGTTCGGTGGCCCCTGGAACGCGCACCACATGAGCGTGATGCGGCCGTTCTCCCGCAGATGCGCGATGGTCTCCGCGTTGCTGCCCGCGAAGTCCAGGTAGGCGACGGTGTGTTCGTCGACGACGACGAAGGAGCCGGTCAGGCCCTTGGGGGAGAGGTTGATCGTGCCGTCGTCGGCGAGGGGCGCGGTAGCCGTGAAGAACATGGGCTGTTGCTCGATGAAGGCGCGGAGCCTGCCGTCTATGCGTTCGTAGGTCTTTCCCATGCCCAAGGATTATTCGCCGAGATTCCTTCGCCTGTCTCATGACCTTGAGCGATGGCAGGAAAGGTGGGGTGCTCGTCATTGCTGCCACCTCGCGGCCGGTTCAAGAATGAGGCCGTGACGAAACTCCTCCTGACCCTCCATGTCCTGGCCGCGATCATCGCCGTCGGCCCGGTCACCGTTGCCGCCAGCATGTTCCCGCCCGCCGCGCGGCGGGCCGCGGAGCAGCCGGGTGACGCGCGGGCGCTCTCCACGGTCAAGCTCCTGTACCGCATCTGCCGGGTGTACGCGGGCGTCGGCATCGCGGTGCCGGTCCTCGGCATCGCCACAGCCGGTGTCATGGGGGTGATGGGGGACGCGTGGGTGATCGCCTCCACGGTCCTGACGATGCTCGCGGCGGCTGCGCTCATCGTGTTCGTCCTGCCGGGGCAGGAGCAGCTCATCGAGGGCGTCGAGGGCGTCGAGGGCGCCGAAGGGGCGGGCGCCGCGGCGGCCGGGCGGCTTGCCATGACCACCGGGCTCTTCAACCTGCTGTGGGTCGCGGTCACCGTCCTCATGATCGTCCGCCCGGGCTCCACCACGGGGGCGTGACCGCCGCCGCGCGACGGGATTGACGAAACATACGGTGCACTGCATACTCATGCATAACAGCGCATGCACCGTAAGGAGAGCCCCGTGACCGAGCGCGTCGTACTCGCCTACTCGGGCGGCCTTGACACCTCCGTCGCCATCGGCTGGATCGCCGAGGAGACGGGCGCCGAGGTCATCGCCGTCGCCGTGGACGTCGGCCAGGGCGGCGAGGACCTGGACGTCATCCGCAAGCGCGCGCTCGCCTGCGGTGCCGTGGAGGCCGAAGTCGCCGACGCGAAGGACGAGTTCGCCGAGGAGTACTGCCTCCCGGCGATCCGGGCCAACGCCCTCTACATGGACCGCTACCCGCTGGTCTCCGCCCTCTCCCGGCCGACGATCGTCAAGCACCTCGTGGCCGCCGCCCGGAAGCACGGCGCGGGCACGGTCGCCCACGGCTGCACCGGCAAGGGCAACGACCAGGTCCGCTTCGAGGCGGGCATCCAGGCCCTCGGCCCCGACCTCAAGTGCATCGCCCCGGTCCGCGACTACGCGATGACCAGGGACAAGGCCATCGCCTTCTGCGAGGAGAAGAACCTCCCGATCGCGACCACCAAGAAGTCCCCGTACTCCATCGACCAGAACGTCTTCGGGCGGGCCGTCGAGACGGGCTTCCTGGAGGACATCTGGAACGCCCCGATCGAGGACATCTACGAGTACAGCGCGAACCCCGCCGAGCCCCGCGAGGCCGACGAGGTCGTCCTCTCCTTCAAGGAAGGCGTCCCGGTCGCGATCGACGGCAGGCCCGTCACCGTCCTCCAGGCGATCCAGGAGCTCAACGCGCGCGCGGGCGCGCAGGGCATCGGCCGGATCGACATGGTCGAGGACCGGCTCGTGGGCATCAAGTCCCGTGAGGTGTACGAGGCGCCGGGCGCCCTCGCACTCATCACCGCGCACCAGGAGCTGGAGAACGTCACCGTCGAGCGCGAACTCGCCCGCTACAAGCGGCAGGTCGAGCAGCGCTGGGGCGAACTGGTCTACGACGGCCTGTGGTTCTCGCCCCTCAAGCGGGCTCTCGACGGCTTCATCCACGAGGCCAACCAGCACGTCACCGGCGACATCCGGATGACCCTGCACGGCGGTCGCGCCGTCGTCACCGGGCGCCGGTCCAGCGAGTCGCTCTACGACTTCAACCTCGCCACCTACGACTCCGGCGACACGTTCGACCAGTCGAAGGCGCAGGGATTCATCGAGATCTTCGGCCTGTCCTCGAAGATCGCCGCCCGGCGGGACCTGGCGTAACGGAAAGGGCCGCTCCGGCGTTTGCGGAGCGGCGTCCGGGGCGGAGCCCCTCCCACGCGGCGGAGCCGCAGACACCAAGGAGCACACGTGAGCAGCAACACCGGCGATGTCCGCCTCTGGGGCGGACGGTTCGCCGACGGTCCCGCAGAAGCGCTGGCGCAACTGTCCGCCTCGGTCCACTTCGACTGGCGCCTCGCGCCGTACGACATCGCGGGGTCCCGCGCCCACGCGCGCGTGCTCCACAAGGCGGGGCTGCTCACCGCGGACGAGCTCACCCGCATGCTGGCCGGACTCGACCGGCTGGAGGCCGACGTCGCCGACGGGTCGTTCGTCGGCACGGTCGCCGACGAGGACGTCCACTCCGCCCTGGAGCGGGGCCTCCTGGAGCGGATCGGCCTCGACCTCGGCGGCAAGCTGCGCGCGGGACGGTCCCGCAACGACCAGGTGGCGACGCTCTTCCGGATGTACCTGCGCGACCACGCGCGGATCATCGGAGGCCTGATCGCCGAGCTCCAGGGCGCGCTCGTGGGCCTCGCCGAGGCGCACCCGGACGTCGCCATGCCGGGGCGTACGCACCTTCAGCACGCCCAGCCCGTGCTCTTCGCGCACCACGTCCTCGCGCACGTCCAGGCCCTGTCCAGGGACGCGGAGCGGCTGCGGCAGTGGGACGAGCGGACGGCCGTCTCGCCGTACGGCTCGGGCGCGCTCGCGGGCAGCAGCCTCGGCCTCGACCCGGAGGCGGTCGCCGCCGACCTCGGCTTCGAGCACGGCAGCGTCGGCAACTCCATCGACGGGACGGCCTCGCGCGACTTCGTCGCCGAGTTCGCCTTCATCACCGCGATGATCGGCGTGAACCTCTCCCGGATCGCCGAGGAGGTCATCATCTGGAACACGAAGGAGTTCTCCTTCGTCACCCTCCACGACGCCTTCTCGACCGGCTCGTCGATCATGCCGCAGAAGAAGAACCCGGACATCGCCGAGCTCGCGCGCGGCAAATCGGGCCGCCTCATCGGCAACCTCACCGGCCTCCTTGCGACCCTCAAGGCGCTGCCGCTCGCGTACAACCGCGACCTCCAGGAGGACAAGGAGCCGGTCTTCGACTCCTGCGACCAGCTGGAGGTCCTGCTCCCCGCCTTCACCGGCATGATGGCGACGCTCACCGTCCACCGCGAGCGCATGGCGGAGCTGGCCCCGGCCGGCTTCTCGCTGGCCACCGACATCGCCGAGTGGCTGGTCAAGCAGGGCGTGCCGTTCCGTGTCGCGCACGAGGTCGCGGGCGCGTGCGTGAAGGAGTGCGAGGCGCACGGCATCGAGCTCGACCAGCTCACGGACGAGCAGTTCGCCAAGATCTCCGAGCACCTCACGCCCGAGGTGCGGACCGTCCTGAACGTGCCCGGCGCGCTGGCCTCCCGCAGCGGCCGCGGCGGCACCGCGCCCTCCGCCGTCGCCGTCCAGCTCGCCGAGGTCAAGGCCGACCTGGCCGTACAGCAGGAGTGGGCGGCCGCGAAGAAGTAGCGGCGGACGCCGGGCAGGAGCAGAACGGGCATCGCGGGATACGTTGGTCGGCATCCGCAAGGAACCGACCGAACGGAGCCCGTGATGCCCTTCGCCCGGCTGGCCGCAGCCACGACCCCGACCGCGCACATGGGGCTCGGTCTCGCCGCCGTCGGCAGGCCCGGCTACATCACGCTGGACCGCGAGGCCGACCTGCCGCCGTCCCGCAGCGTCGAGGCGCTGCGCGAACGCACCCTCGAACTCCTCGACGCCGCCTATGCGCTGGGGATCCGCTACGTCGACGTGGCGCGCTCCTACGGCCGCTCCGAGGAGTTCCTCGCCGACTGGCTGCACGCGCGGCCCGACATCCGCGACGTCGTCGTCGGCAGCAAGTGGGGCTATACGTACACGGCGGCCTGGCGCACCGACGCCGAGGGCCCGCACGAGGTCAAGGACCACAGCGCGGCCGCGTACGCCCGCCAGCGCGCCGAGACCGCCGAGCTGCTCGGCGACCGGCTCGACCTCTACCAGATCCACTCCGTGACGCCCGGGAGCCCGGCGCTCACCGACAAGGAACTGCACGCGCGGCTCGGTGAACTCGCGGCCGACGGCGTGACCGTCGGCCTCTCCGTGAGCGGCCCCGAGCAGGCGGCCGCGATCCGCGCCGCCCTCGCCGTGACCGTGGACGGGAAGCCGCTCTTCCGTACGGTCCAGGCGACCTACAACCTCTTCGAGACCTCGGCGGGACCCGCGCTCGCCGAGGCGCACGGCGCGGGCCTGACCGTGCTCGTCAAGGAAGGCATGGCCAACGGCAGGCTCGCCGCCCCGCACGCGCCCGCGGTACTGCGCGAGGTCGCCGGGGAGACGGGGCTCGGCTGCGACGCGGTGGCGCTCGCGGCGCTGCTCCGCCAGCCGTGGACCGGCGTCGTGCTGTCCGGCGCGGCCACCTCCGTCCAGCTCGTCTCGAACCTGCACGCCGCCGCCGTCGACCTGACCGGCGAGCAGCTGGAGCGCCTCGCGGGGCTCGTGGAGGAGCCCGCCGCGTACTGGGAGCGGCGCGCGCGGCTGCCCTGGCGCTGAGGCGCCCGTCCGGCCGCTCCGGCGCTGCTCCGGCGCTGTTCCGGCGTTGAGGCGGCGCCCGGCGCGGTGACCGGCGACAAACCGGTGAGACGTCCCTGTCTCACGTGGATTATGGTTGTCTCATGTCAGTCGATCGCGACCAGGTCCTGCGCAGCGCCGCGGCCCTGCTCACCCGAAAAGCCACCTCCACGATGGATGAGGTCGCCCGCGCAGCGGGCATCAGCCGGGCCACCCTGCACCGCCACTTCGCGGGCCGCGACGCACTCGTACGGGCCCTCGAAGACCTCGGACTCCAGGAGTGCGAGGCCGCCCTGGAACGGGCCAGGCTCGACGAGGACAGCGCCCAGGACGCCCTGCGCCGCCTGGTCCGGGAGATCGAGCCCGCCGCGGGGCTGCTCGCGTTCCTCGTCACCGAGAACCAGCTCTTCGAGGGCGACACCCAGAACGAGGGCTGGGCCCGCCTGGACTCCCACGTCGGCGCACTCTTCCGGCGCGGCCAGGAGAGCGGCGAGTTCCGCATCGACCTGACACCCGCCTGGCTCACCGAGGCGCTCTACGGGCTCATCGGCTCGGGCGCCTGGGCCGTGCAGGACGGCCGAGTGGCCGCCAAGGACTTCTCGTACATGATCGCCGAGCTGCTGATCGGCGGCGCACAGCGGAGAGTGGATTCATGACCAGCACCCACCAGCGGACCGTTCCTGCCGAAGTGGAACGCAGCCCCGGCCGCTGGCTCGCCCTCGCCGTGCTCGTGCTCGCCGTACTCCTGGTCGCCGTCGACGCGACCGTGCTCGGCCTCGCGACGCCCTTCCTCAGCGAGGACCTCAAGCCGTCCGGCACCCAGCTGCTCTGGATCGGCGACGTCTACTCCTTCATCATCGCGGGCCTGCTCGTGTCGATGGGCAGCCTCGGCGACCGCATCGGCCGCAAGAAGCTGCTGCTCACCGGCGCCGTCGCGTTCGGCGCCGTCTCGGTGCTCAACGCGTACGCGAGCAGCCCGGAGATGATGATCCTCGCGCGAGCGCTGCTCGGTGTCGCGGGCGCGACCCTGATGCCGTCCACGCTCGCCCTGATCAGGAACATCTTCCACGACCCCAAGGAACGCAGCCTCGCCGTCGGCATCTGGGGCGCCGCGGCCTCCGCGGGCGCCGCGGTCGGCCCCGTGGTCGGCGGCTTCCTGCTCGAACACTTCTGGTGGGGCTCGGTCTTCCTGATCAACCTGCCCGTGATGGCGGTGCTCGTGCTCGTCGGCATGAAGCTGCTGCCCGAGTCGCGCGACCCGAACCCCGGCCCCTGGGACCTGATCAGCGTCGGCCTCTCCCTCGTCGGCATGGTCGCGGTCGTCTACGCCGTCAAGGAAGCGGCCGTGCACGGCTTCCGCTGGGACATCGTGGCGGCCGCCGCCCTCGGCATCGCGGCCCTGTTCTGGTTCGTACGACGCCAGTTGACGCTGAAGTCGCCGCTCCTCGACATGCGGCTCTTCCACCACAAGGGCTTCTCCGGCGCCGTACTCGCCGACCTGCTGACCATCCTCGGCCTGTCCGGACTCGTCTTCTTCCTCTCCCAGTTCCTGCAACTGGTCCAGGTGCGCTCCCCGTTGGAGGCCGGACTCATCGAACTGCCCGCCGCCGTCGGCGCGGTGGGCGCGGGCCTCACGGCCGGCATCGTGGCCCGCAAAGCCTCGGTGCGCAGCGCTGTCTCCGGCGGTCTCGCCGCGGTCGGCCTCGCGCTCGCCGCCTGCGTGGCGATCGGCGCGGACACCGGAGTGGTGGCGCTGGGCTGCGCGCTGTTCCTCGGCGGCCTCGGCGCGGGCCTCGCCTTCACCGTCACCGCCGACGTGATCCTCTCCAGCGTGCCCAAGGAGCAGGCGGGCGCGGCGTCCGCGGTCTCCGAGACGGCGTACGAACTGGGCGCGGCCCTCGGTATCGCCTTCCTCGGCTCCGTCGTCACCGGCATCTACCGGGACTTCACCACTCCGGCGGGCGTCCCCGCCGACGCGGCCGCCGCGGCGCACGACTCGCTCGGCGGCGCGGTCGAGGTGGCGGCGACGCTGCCTCCGGCGCAGGCGGACGCCATGCTTGCCGCTGCGCGCGGGGCGTTCACGGACGGCTTCCAGACCGCCGCGGGGGTCGGCTCGGCGGTGCTCTTTGCTACGGCCGTCGCGGCGTGGTTCCTCCTGAAGGGCCAGAAGCTGGAGGACGGCCTCGAGCATTAGCGCTCCGCGGTGCCGGTCCATTCGTCTGCGGGCCGCAGGGGGCTGAGCGCGCAGTTCCCCGCGCCCCTTACGGGGCTCGTCGCCCCGCTGTGCCCACGTCGCCGAGCAAGCGAAACGCAGAACGCCCGCCCCGGTGCAGAGGAGTTGGTCCTCGGCACCTGGGCGGGCGCACCGAAACTAAAGGCTTACGCGGCCTTCGCCTTCGTGGCGTACATGTCCACGTACTCCTGGCCGGAGAGCAGCATGACCTCCGTCATCACGGAGTCGGTCACGGCCCGCAGCACGTACCGGTCGCGGTCCATCCCGTCGTAACGGGAGAACTCCATCGCCTCGCCGAAGCGGACCGTCACCTTGCCGGGCCGCGGCAGCCCCTTCCCGCCGGGCTGGAGCTTGTCCGTGCCGATCATCGCGAAGGGGACGACGGGCGCGCCGGTCATCAGGGTCAGCCGGGCGATGCCGGTACGGCCCCGGTACAGGCGTCCGTCGGGGGAGCGCGTGCCCTCCGGGTAGATGCCGAAGACCTTGCCGTCGTCGAGAATGCGCCGACCGGTCATGAGGGCGGCGACACCACCACGTCCACCGTCGCGGTCCACCGGGATCATGCCGACGCCCGTGAAGAACCACGCCATGAGGCGGCCCTTGAGACCCTTGCCCGTGACGTACTCGTCCTTGCCGATGAAGAACACCGGTCGGTTGGTCACCAGCGGCAGGATCATCGAGTCGATGAACGTCAGATGGTTTCCGGCCAGGATCACCGGACCGGTCCCCGGGATGTTCTCGGCGCCTTCTACCCGCGGGCGGAACATCAGGCGCAAGATCGGTCCGAGCACTGCCTTGATGAGCGCTAGACGGGACAACAGGCCCTCCGGAGTCAACGGGTCGACGACGAGTAAATGCAGGTGAGGACGATACTCGTGGGTCGCAGCCGATTGCACATCGGGTTCATGCACTCGATACGCAGTGTTGACCTGAGTTTGCACGGTATTGCCCTGGGGCGTCGTCTCTGCGACGACCGTATCCCCGAGGGGGCGGTGTGGCCCGAAGTAGTGGTCCTTGTCACGCACACACTTCTCTCTGCGTAGCGGCCCCAGGAGGCGACCGCCACCTCCATGGTGCGCCCACTCGCCACATGCCGTCATCCCGCCGTTCCGTCCGGGGGCTCCCACTCGTCACTCGCGGCCACCTACGATCGGTCCCGCTTTGTCAGGTGCAAGGCGGTACATCGGGAGGAGCGCCAATGGCGACGCAGGAGTCGGGTCAGCAGCAGCCGGGAACGAGCCCGGGGCGGCGGGCGGTACTGGGGGTGGCGGTCCTCGGCGCGGGCACGGCCGTGGCAGGGCTGCCCGGCATGGCGAGAGCCGGCGAGCGGCACGGCGGCGGGCACGGCGGGCACGGCGGCTACCAGGACCTGCCGGTGCCCACGGTCGTCGCGCACCGGGGGACCAGCGGCTACCGGCCCGAGCACACGCTCGGCTCGTACCAGCTCGCCCTCGACATGGGCGCGCACGTCATCGAGCAGGACGTCGTGCCGACCAAGGACGGCCATCTCGTATGCCGTCACGAGAACGACATCACCGCGACGACGGACGTCTCGGCGCACCCCGAGTTCGCGTCCCGCAAGACCACCAAGTCCGTGGACGGCGTCTCGCTCACCGGCTGGTTCACCGAGGACTTCACGCTCGCCGAGCTGAAGACGCTGCGCGCCAAGGAGCGCATCCCCGGCACCCGCCAGCGCAACACCCTCTACGACGGCCGCTGGGACGTGCCCACCCTCGAAGAGGTCCTGAAGTGGGCCGACCAGCAGGGCCGCAGGCGCGGCAGGCCGGTCTGGCTGCACATCGAGACCAAGCACCCCACGTACTTCCGCAAGCTGGGCCTCGGCCTCGAAGAGCCGCTCGCCAAGCTCCTGCGCCGCTACGGACGCCACAAGAAGAACTCGGCGAACTTCCTGCAGTCCTTCGAGCCCAGCAGCCTCCAGCGCCTGGCCAAGCTGGTCTCCGCGCCGCGCGTCGTGCTCCTGTCCACCGCGAACTCCCGCCCCTGGGACTTCGTCGAGGCGGGCGACCCGCGCACCGTCGCCGACCTCATCAAGCCCGAGGGCCTGACCTGGATGGCGGGCTTCGCGCAGGGCATCGGTCCCACCCTGGACCTGATCATCCCGAAGAAGGCGGACGGCAGCCTCGGCACGCCCACCACCCTCGTCAAGGACGCGCACGCGGCGGGCCTGATCCTGCACCCGTACACGATGCGCAACGAGAACACCTTCCTGCCGACCGACTTCAAGAAGGGCACCGACCCGAACGCCTACGGAGACGCCTTCGGCGCCTTCAAGGCGTACTTCGCGACGGGCATCGACGGGATCTTCTCCGACAACTGCGACACCGCGCTCCTCGCGGCCGCCGACTTCGTCAACGGCTGACCCCGAGGGCCCGGTTGGGGTGAGAGACGGCCGCTGCGGAAACCCGACGCCGGAGCGGCCGCGTCCCGCCCTGCATGACCTACGACCTCGCCCCCACGCTCATCCCCGCCCTGCGCCCGCTGCTCGCCGCCGAGGCGTCCGCGGAGGCGCTCGGCTCCGGCACCGACCCCGGAGACCTCGAACAGGGCGTCTGGCTGCTGTTGTTGGAGCGCCTGGAGTCCGAAGGGCCGCCCGCCGACCCGGCGTTGTGGGTGCGCGGCGCCGTCCAGTCGGAGGCGCGCCGCAACCGTCGTACCGCGCAGCGCGAAGTGGCGTACACGACCGAACCGGCCGACGACGGCGAGCGCGGCCCCGAGCAGCGCGCACTGACCGCCGACCGGCACCGCACCCTGCACGCCGCGGTGCGCAGGCTGCCCGGCCGCTGCCCCCGCATCATGGCCGCGCTGCTGTCCCCCGAGGACCTCACCTACCGCGAAATCGCAGGGGAGTTGGGAATGTCACAGGGCAGCCTGGGGCCGGAACGTTCCCGATGCCTGGGATGCCTGCGCAGAATGCTGGCGGCGGAGGTTGCAGCTCCTGAACCCTGGGGAAAGGAGCGATAGACAACCGGTGGAGCAGGTGAGCGGGAGGCATGCACACATGGGCATGAGCGTGACCATCTCGGCGGCGACCGAAGCGGACGCCGAACAGATCCTCAAACTGCAGTACCTCTGCTACCAGAGCGAGGCCGAGCTCTACGACGACTACTCGATCGAGCCGCTGACGCAGTCGCTCGACTCCATCAGGGCCGAACTGACCACGGGCGTCGTCCTGGTGGCCCGGCTCGGCGACGAGGTGGTGGCCTCCGTGCGCGGCACGGTCGACGTGGCGGGCACGGCCCGGATCGGCAAGCTCATCGTGCACCCCAGGATGCAGCGGCACGGCCTCGGCGGGCGGCTCCTCGACGAGGTCGAGCGGCGGCTCGGCGCGGCCGGCACGGCGAAGTGCTTCCAGCTCTTCACCGGCCAGCGCAGTGAGCAGAATCTTCAGCTGTACCGCAAGCACGGGTACGCGCCGGTGCGCACGGAGCGGGTGGACGAGCGGCTCACGGTGGTGACGCTGGCCAAGGACGTGTCGGCGGGCGCGTACGTGGCGAGCGCTTAGTGCCCCGTACGGGGCGCGGGGACCTGCGCGCCGAGCCCTCACCGGCCCGCAGGTGAACCGCTAACCGGCGTACGCCTTCCGCGCCTTCGTGAGCCAGAAGATCGCCGTCACCGGCAACAGCACCGGGATGAACAGATACCCCATCCCGAAGTCCGACCACACCGTGGCGTCCGGGAACGCGGAGGGTTCCGCCAACGTCCAGGCGCCCACGGCGAGCACCCCCACGAGCTCGGCGGCGCAGCACACCAGCGCCGCCTTGCGGGCCGTGTCACCGCCGCGTACGAGCGAGTAGGTGATGAAGCCGTAGACGACCCCCGCGATCGCGGACAGCGTGTACGCGAGCGGGGCCTTGTCGAAGTCCGTCGAGATCTGCACGGCCGACCGCGACACCGCGCCGACGACCATCACGCCGTACAGCCACACCAGCAGGATGCCGGGGCCGGTGATCAGCTTCTGCCGGGCGGGAGTCGCGTCCGTGCCTGCGTTCTTGTCGGGCTCGGTCACCGTCACCTCAGCCTCCCCAGATGTCGTAGAGCCGCACTTCGAGCACGGCGAGGACCACGCCGCCCGCGGCGACCGTCAGCGAGCCCCAACGGGAGCGCTCCGCGAGGGACATGAAGCCCGCCGCGGGGACGCACGCGAAGGAGCCGAGCAGATACGCCACAAAGATCGTCGTGCCCTGCTCGGGGTCCTCGCCCCGCGCGAGCTGGACGATGCCGACGATCAGCTGGACCAGGGCGAGGAAGGTCACCACGCCCATGCCGATGAAGTGCCAGTCCTTGGTCGGCTGGTCGCGGTAGGCGGCGAGACCGCACCAGGCGGCGAGGGCGAGCGCGGCCACGGAGACCGCGATCGTCAGGGCGTCAAGCATGCCCGTGACTTTATTACGGGTCCTTTGACCCGATGCGCGCGGCCCTGGGGACCGGCGGGGCCGCCCGATGACGACCTGCCGGGAGGGTGCCGCGTAGGGTCGGTGACCATGAAGATCCAGGCTGACGCGCTCCTGTTCGACAACGACGGCACCCTCATCTCCTCCATGGAGTCGGTGTACCGCTGCTGGACGCGCTGGGCGCAGGAGTACGGGATCACCGCCGAGGACTTCGGCCGGGTCGAGCTGCACGGCCGCCCCGCCGCCGAGATCGCCGCCGACCTGCTGCCCCCGGAGAAGGTCGCCGAGGCCGTCGCCCGCATCGACGAGCTGGAGGTCTCCGACGTGGCGGGCGGTGTCGTCCTCCTTCCCGGCACCCGCGAGCTGCTCGCCTCGCTCCCCGCGGACCGCTGGGCCGTGGTGACCTCGGCGACCCGCAGGCTCGCCGAGGCCCGGCTCGCCGAGGTCGGCATCCGCCCCGGACTGCTCATCGCCGCCGACGACATCACGCGCGGCAAGCCCGACCCCGAGCCCTTCCTGCTCGCGGCCGGGAAGCTCGGCGTCGACCCGGCGCGCTGCGTGGTCTTCGAGGACGCCCCCGCGGGTCTTCAGGCAGGTCGGGCCGCGGGCATGAAGACCGTGGCGTTGGCCACAACGCACGACGGCGCCGAGCTGTCCGCCGACGTCCTCGTCAAGGACCTGTCGGCGGTGTCCGCGCAGGCCACGGCGGGTGGCGTGGAGATCACCTGCGCCGCATGAGCCCTCGGCCGCCGGTGTCCGCAGCCGTCCCACCGCTGTCCGCTATACGGACAGCGGTGGTGGACAGCCACCTCACGCGTGTTTTACTTGGGCCCATGACCACGACGAGCAGCCGCACCCTTGCGACCGAGGCGATGATGACGCCCGGTGCTCGTTGTATGTGTCGAATGTGCGCCTTCTGAGGGCCCCCGCACCACCTCTGAGCCTCGCGCCCCGAAGCGAAGCCGCTGTGCCGCGCCCCTACGTGACGTACGAGCCGTACTCGACGTAGGAAGCGAGCCCGCCCCGCGCACACGTCCTCCGGTTCCACCGCACCACCACCGCGAGAACCGTGCCGCGTTCCGAACGAATGCCCCGTGCCCGGCACCGCCTGCCGCGCACTCGACAGTGACGGAAACCCCTGTGATCACCACTTCCGGCCTCACCAAGGTCTACCGCTCACGCGGTCGTGAAGTAACCGCCCTCGACGGAGTCGACCTGCACGTCCGTGAGGGCGAGGTGTACGGCGTCATCGGCCAGTCCGGCGCCGGCAAGTCCTCCCTGATCCGCTGCGTCAACCTCCTGGAGCGCCCCACCTCCGGCACGGTGACCGTCGACGGACAGGACCTCACCGCCCTGGCCGGACGCGGCCAGCGCGCGGGCAAGGAACTGCGCCGGGCCCGCAACCGCATCG
Source organism: Streptomyces sp. NPDC059002 (assembly GCF_042740435.1). Lineage (NCBI taxonomy): Bacteria > Bacillati > Actinomycetota > Actinomycetes > Kitasatosporales > Streptomycetaceae > Streptomyces > Streptomyces sp. NPDC059002. The sequence goes on from NZ_JBHYJI010000010.1 coordinate 188,926, forward strand.
GCATGGTCTTCCAGCACTTCAACCTGCTGTCCTCGCGGACCGTGCAGGCCAACATCGAGCTGCCCCTGGAGATCCTCGGCCTCTCCGGCCAGGAACGCTCCCGCAAGGCCCTCGAACTGCTCGACCTGGTCGGCCTCGCCGACAAGGCGAAGAGCTACCCGAGCCAGCTCTCCGGCGGCCAGAAGCAGCGCGTCGGCATCGCCCGCGCCCTGGCCGGCGACCCCAAGGTGCTGCTCTCCGACGAGGCCACCAGCGCCCTCGACCCCGAGACCACCCGCTCCATCCTCCAGCTCCTGCGCGACCTCAACCAGCAGCTCGGCCTGACCGTCCTGCTCATCACGCACGAGATGGACGTCGTCAAGAGCGTCTGCGACTCCGCCGCCCTGATGGAGCGCGGACGGATCATCGAGTCCGGCACCGTCAGCGAGCTGCTCGCGACGCCCGGATCCGAACTCGCCGCCGCGCTCTTCCCGGTCAGCGGCGACGCCACCGGCGAGAACCGCACCGTCGTCGACGTGACCTTCCACGGCGAGGCCGCCACCCAGCCGGTCATCTCCCAGCTGTCGCGCACCTACAACATCGACATCTCGATCCTCGGCGCCGCGATGGACACCGTCGCGGGCAAGCAGGTCGGCCGCATGCGCATCGAACTGCCCGGCCGCTTCGAGGAGAACGTCGTCCCGATCGGCTTCCTGCGCGAGCAGGGCCTGCAGGTCGACATCGCGGGCGAGGATTCCTCGACCACGCCCAAGGACGCCACGCTGCTGGTCAAGGAAGGTGCCAAGTGACCTGGTCGGAGATGCAGCCCCTGCTGGAGCAGGCGTGTTGGGACACCCTCTACATGGTGGGCTGGGCGACGCTCATAGCCATCGTCGCCGGACTGCCCATCGGCATCCTGCTCATCCTCACCGAGCGCGGCGGGCTCCTGCAGAACACCGTGCTCAACAAGGTGCTCGGGCAGATCGTGAACATCGCGCGCTCGATGCCCTTCATCATCCTGATGGTCGCCCTGATGGGCTTCACGCGCTGGATCGTCGGCACCACGATCGGCCGCGAGGCCGCCCTCGTGCCGCTCGCCGTCGGCGCCATCCCGTTCTTCGCGCGCCTGGTGGAGACCTCCGTCCGTGAGGTCGACGGCGGGCTCGTCGAGGCCGTGCAGTCGATGGGCGGCTCCACCTGGACCGTCGTACGCAAGGTCCTCGTCCCGGAGTCGCTGCCCTCGCTGATCTCCGGCGCCACCACCACGATCGTCGCCCTCATCGGCTACTCCGCGATGGCGGGCACGGTCGGCGGCGGCGGCCTCGGCGACCTGGCGCTGCGCTACGGCTACCAGCGCTTCGAGACCGAACTGATGTGGATCACCGTGGCGATCCTCGCCGTGGTCATCTCGATCATCCAGTTCGCCGGCGACTACGCCGCCCGCAGGCTGCACAAGCGCGGCGGCGGCTCCGGTCCGCTGCTGCTCTTCAGGCCGCTGCGCGGAGTGCTGCCCGGCACCGTCGCCGCCGAGACGACCACCAAGACCGGCTGACCGGGGCCCGCCCGGGCCCCACCCGCAGACTTCCCCGCGCACCTTCGCGGGGCTGCACCACCCATGGAGAAAGGCACTTTTCGTGCGTAACACCGCCAAGATCACCACCGCTGTCCTCGCCACCGGAGCCCTCACCCTCGGCCTCGCCGCCTGCGGCTCCGACAAGGACTCCGCCGACAAGGACGGCAAGCTCGTCGTCGCCGCGACCCCGACGCCGCAGGGCGAGATCCTGGACTACGTCCAGAAGAACCTCGCCAAGAAGGCCGGTCTCGACCTCGAGGTCAAGGAGTTCACCGACTACGTCACGCCGAACACCGCCGTCCAGCAGGGCGAGGTCTTCGCGAACTACTTCCAGCACAAGCCGTACCTGGACGACTTCAACAAGAAGAACGGCACGGACATCGTGCCCGTCCCCGGGGCCACGGTTCACCTGGAGCCGCTCGGCGTCTACTCCAAGAGCCTCAAGAAGCTCGGTGACCTGAAGGACGGCGCCACCGTCGCCGTCCCGAACGACACCACCAACGAGGCCCGCGCCCTCAAGCTCCTCGCCGACAACGGCATCATCGAGCTCAAGAAGGGCGTCGGCTACGAGGCCACCCCCAAGGACATCGCCAAGAACCCCAAGAACATCAAGTTCAAGGAGCTCGAGGCCCCCACGCTGCCGCGCAGCCTGGGTGACGTCGACGCCGCGGTGATCAACGGCAACTACGCCCTGGAGGCCAAGCCCGCGCTCAGCCCCGCCAAGGACGCCCTCGTCGCCGAGGCCGCCAAGGGCAACCCGTACGGCAACTTCCTCGCCGTGAAGAAGGGCGACGAGAACGACCCGCGCGTGAAGAAGCTCGCCAAGCTCCTCACCTCGCCCGAGGTCAAGAAGTTCATCGACGAGAAGTACGACGGCGCCGTCGTCGCCGCGTTCTGATCATGCGTACGTCCGTCATGGGCGCCGCCGCGGGGACCCTGGCCCTCGCGCTCGCCCTCACCGCGTGCGGCGCGGACTCCGACGGCGGCTCGGGAGGCTCCGGCGACAAGCTCGTCGTCGGGGCCACCCCGACCCCGGCCGGCGAAGTCCTCGCGTACATCCAGAAGAACCTCGCGAAGAAGGCGGGACTCGACCTCCAGATCACGGAGTTCACGGACTACGTCACGCCGAACACCGCGCTCCAGGAGGGCTCCCTCGACGCCAACCTGTACCAGCACACCCCGTACCTGACGGACTTCAACAAGTCCAAGAAGACGGACCTGGTGCCGGTCACCGAGGTGTACCTGCCACCGATGGGCGTGTACGCGAAGAAGGCCAAGGACGTCGCCGACCTCTCCGAAGGCGCGACCGTGGCCGTTCCGAACGACACCACCAACGAGGGCCGGGCGCTCCAACTGCTCGCCTCCAAGGGCGTCATCGGGCTCAAGAAGGGCGTCGGCGGCACCGCCACCCCCGAGGACATCACGTCCAACCCGAAGAAGCTCACCATCAAGCCGCTCGAACCGGCCCAGCTGCCGCGCTCGCTGGACGACCTCGACGCGGCCGTCATCAACAACAACTACGCCCTCGACGCCGGACTCAGCCCGAAGAAGGACGCCATCCTCCTGGAGTCCGCGAAGGGCAATCCCTACAACAACGTCCTCGCCGCCAAGAAGGGCGACGAGGACGACCCGCGGATCAAGAAGCTGGCGAAACTGCTGACTTCGCCCGAGGTGAAGAAGTTCATCGAGGACAAGTACAAGGGATCCGTCCTGCCCGTCGCGACGGGCTGAACGTTCCGCCGCACCCGGCACACCCACGGGGTCCTCTCCCGATACAGGAGAGGACCCCGTGGTGCGTCCGCGCGCCGACATGCTGCATGCTGGGCACTTCAGAAGGCCTGGAGCTGAAGGTCCTTCAGGTCTATGAAGGGTATGGAGCGGCGCATGACTACAGCCTCCTCGGGAGCATCGGGCACGTCGGACACCTCAGGGTTTCCCGACATCTCCATCAGCACGGAGCGGTTGGTGCTGCGCCCCCTCGAAGAGGCGGACGTCCCCGCGTACGCGGAGATGATGAACGACGAACTCGTCACCGCCTGGACCTCGGTGCCCCAGCCCTACACCGAGGACGACGCCCGTGCGTGGATCACCCGGCTCGCCCCCGCCGAGCGCGCCGAGGGCCGCGGCATCGTCCTCGCCGTCACCGAGTTCCTCACCCAGCGCCTTGTCGGCATCGTCCAACTGCGGTGCACCGACTGGCGGGTGCGCTCCAGCGAACTGAGTTACGTCGTGGCGCCCTGGGCCCGCGGCGAGGGCTATGCGTCGGAGGCGGCGCTCGCCACCGCTCAATGGCTGTTCCACGACCAGAAGTTCGAACGCATCGAGCTGCGCACCGCCGCCGACAACACCGCCGCCCAGCAGGTCGCGCAGAAGATCGGCTGCATCAGCGAGGGCGTCCTGCGCGGCGCCTGGATAGCGCGCACGAGAAACGGCGGCGACCCGTTCGGCGGCTGGCTCGACGTCCGCACCGACCTCATCGTGTGGAGCCTGCTCCCCGAGGACATCGAAGGCGTCTCCGAGAGCCTCGCCGACACCGGCTTCTCCGCCTACTCCGACTGGAACTGAGCCGGACCCCGCAGGACCGCGCGGACGGCCCACGTCGCCCGGGCGCCGCCGAGCTCCACCAGGTACGCTCGCCCCTGGCCGCGTGCGCGGTCGCCCCCCTGCCGCCGCCCCGCACGGACGACCCGCGAGACCTCAGGAGACAGACGACGATGGCCGACCGGGTCACGGTGATCGGCTGGGACGGCACGCCACTGACCGCCGCCGCGCGCTCCGCGCTCGGCGCGGCCACCCTCGTGGCGGGCGCCGCCCACCACCTGGCACTGGGCGAGGTCCCCGCCCGCGCCGAACGGATCCGCCTCGGCAGCGTGTCCCTCGCCGCCCGCCGCATCGCCGCCCACCGCGGCACCGCCGTGGTCCTCGCCGACGGCGACCCCGGCTTCTTCGGTGTCGTACGCACCCTGCGCGCCCCCGAATTCGGCCTCGAGGTCGAAGTGGTGCCCGCCGTCTCCGCCGTCGCCCAGGCCTTCGCCCGCGCGGGCATGCCCTGGGACGACGCCGAGGTCGTGGTCGCCCACCGCCGCACCCTGCGCCGCGCCGTGAACGTCTGCCGCGCCCACCCGAAGGTCGCCGTCCTCACCTCGCCGGGCGCGGGCCCCGCCGAGCTCGGCCTGCTCCTCCAGGGCGTCCACCGCACCTTCGTGATCTGCGAGGAACTCGGCACCGACCGCGAGCAGGTCTCCGTCGTCACCTCCGACAAGGCCGCCGACCACAGCTGGCGCGACCCGAACGTCGTCATCGTCATCGGCGGTTCGGGACCCGGCGCCGCCGCTTCGTCCGACACCGGCTGGATCGCCGGACGCGAACCGGCATCGGCGCCGCGCGGCTGGGCGCTGCCCGCCGCCGAGTACGGCGGTGACGTCTGGCTCGGCGAGGGCGAGACCGACCGGCTGCGCTCCGCCCAACTCGCCCGCCTCGGTCCGCGCGTGGGCGACCTCGTCTGGGACATCGGCTGCGGCAGCGGCGCCTTCACCGCGGAGGCGGCCCGGTTCGGCGCCGCCGTGATCGCCGTCGACCGGGACCCGGACGCGCTGGGCCGCACCACGGCCGCGGTGCGCCGCTTCGGCGTGCAGGCGCAGACCGTGCACGGCGTCGCCCCGCACATCCTCGAAGACCTGCCCGAGCCCGATGTCGTACGCGTCGGTGGCGGGGGAGCCGCGGTGGTCTCCGCCGTCGCCGACCGCCGCCCGGAGCGCATCGTGACGCATGCGGCGACACGCGACGCCGCCGAACTCATCGGCAGGGACCTCACCGAGCACGGATACGTCGTCGAATGCGCCCTCCTGCAGTCCGTGGAGCTCGACACACGTGCCTGGCGGGAAGAGAAGCGGACGGTGGTATTCCTGCTCTCCGGGCGGCTGCCCGACCGTTCCCCGTGACCCTGTCGGCACACGGCGCGAGGTAGGCTGGCCGATCGTTGTACTGCACTCGGGTGGCCAGCAGTTCGTTGGTCAATGTCCGGAAAGCTCGCCCGTTTTGAGGGGTGTGTGTGGTACGGCAGGACCGGAGGACGCGCAACGTGGCGCAGTCCACAGCGGGCCGTGGCCGATCAAGCTGCCGCGGTGGCGGGCCGACCGGGACAATGCCTGTTGTCCGGTACGCGGTTCGTGCCGCGCGGCGCGCACGCTCGTTGAGGATGACGGGCGGTTGGTGCGCCGCTCCGGGCAATGGGGCCTCCCCGGCCGAAGGCTGAGGGACGGTCGAAGACGCACTAACCGATGGGCGAGGGGTTACGCATGACCGACACCGGCCAGGTCCCGGGCGAGGGGCTGCCGGAGAACGCAGGCATGGTGGAACAGCCGGGCGTCCCCGCGCCGGGTGCGTACACCTTCCTCGACCCCTCCGACGGCCCCGCCGAGGACGACGACCTGCTGCTGATGCCGGGCGCCCAGGGGGCGTGGAGCGAGGCACAGTCGGCACAGCAGCCGGGCCACGCCCAGGTCCCCGGTCATGCCCAGGCTCCGGGCCACGCCCGTCCCGCGACGGGTCAGCCGCAGGCGGTGCACCAGCCGGGTCCGCACGAGACCGCGGGCCGTGACAGCGGTTCCGTCGACCTGAACGGCGTCCGCATGCCCGGCTCCCCGCCCGCCTCGTCGCACGCGGGACCGGCCCGCCGTCCCCTGCACCGCGGCCCCTCGGGGCCCGCCGTGCCCGACGGCGCGGGCAGCCCCGTGCGATCGCTCGCCGACCGCGGCCCGGCCGGTGCGACGCCGCCGCAGCACGCCGTGCCCGTACGGCACGCGGGTCCGCCGACGACGGGACCCGAGTACCTCGACATCCCGCGCGACGACGCAGGTGTCCCCGGGCCGCAGCTCGGTGAGATCCCGCAGGGGGCCACGCCGTGGACTCCGCAGCCGCAGCCGTCCCACTCGCCCCAGCCTTCCGCGCCTCAGGGGGCTTACGCCGCAGCAGCAGAAACGGTCGTCCCAGGCGACGCTGGGGCCTCAGGCGCCCCGGACGCCTCGGGTGTCGCGGCCGCCTCGGGTGCCTCAGGCGCCCCGGGTGTCCCAGGTGTCCCTGAGGACGCATCGGCATCACAGACCACAGAAGCACCGGAGGCACCCGCTGCCGCCGAGCAGCCCGCGCACTCCGTACCGCCCATGCACCCCGCGCAGACCCCCGAGCAGGGGCTGTACGCCGCCCAGGGCGCGGAGTTCGAGCAGGGCACCCCGGCCGCGGGCACTCCTGTGCCGGGTGTCCCGATGCCGGGTGCGCAGATGCAGGGCGCTCAGGTGCCGGGTGCTCAGCTCCCCGGGACCCCGCTGCCCGGTACCCCGGCCCACGGCACCCCCGTGCCCGGCGCCGAGCTGCCCGGCGCGCCCGGTCCCGCCGCCTTCCCGCACGCGGCGGACGCCGCCGACGCCGCGGCCCGGCCCGTCCCCGCGGCCATGCCCGTCCCCGGTGCCGCTCCGGCCGGGCAGCCCGTCGCCGATGCCGGTGCGTTCCCGATGGGCGATCGGATGGGCGATCGGATGGTCGACCCGATGGGCGCCCCGATGAGCGAGCAGCCCGCCTTCGCCCAGGCCGTGCCCGCCGCCGTCGGGCAGACCCCGTTCGCCGTCGCGTCGGCCCAGCCGTGGGACGGGTCCGGGATCCCGCACGCCGACGAGGCCGGGCGGCCCGGCCTCGCCCCCGACACCGCGCAGGGCATGCCCGCCGGACTCGGCGCGGTCGGCACCCAGCGCGTACGCGGCGGGGAGGGCGGCCAGGCGGCCGAGGCCCGGCACGCGGCCCAGGGCCCGCACATCCCCGGCCCCCAGACGCCCCAGGACGCCGGGACCCCGGTGCCCTCGTCGCTGTCCGGTGACGGCGGAGCCCAAGTGCCCACGCCCATCGGCCAGTTCGTGCCGGTGGACGGCATGGTGCCGACCACGCCCCACCTGGCGCCGACCCCGCCGCAGCCGCTCGCCGTCCCGCCGGAGGGACCGGCCGCTGAGGCTGCTCCGGAGGTCGCTCCCGAGACCGCTCCCGAGGCCGAGGCCGCCGCGGACGCCGAGCAGTTCGCGGTCCGGGCGGCCACCCCCGCCGAGCCCGCCGACGCGGGCGCCGCCCCCGTCGTCGTACCGCCGGTGGCAGAGCAGGGAGCGGCGCAGGCCGCGGCCCCCGCGGAGGACCCGGCGGCCGCGGACGCGGTGCCGACCCCCGCCACCGTGCCCGCCCCGCGTGACGGCGGCGGTGTCGCGGCGGCACCCCCCACCGAGGGCGCTGCCCCCGCCGACGCGGCTCCCGCGCCGGAGGCAGTGGTTCCGGTCAGCGAGACCACGGGCGAAGCCGTGGAGAACGCCGAGGCAGGGCCGGTCACGCCGGTCGTGCCCGCCGGGTTCCCCGCGGCGCCCGAGACGGCCGATGTGGCCGAGGAGTTGGACGAGGCCGACGAAGTCATCTCGTTCGAACCGATCGATGCGAACGAAGTGACGGAAGTGGCCGAAGCACCTGAGATGGCCGTAGCGCCCGAAGCACCTGAGAACCCCGTGGCACCCGAGGGAGCCGAGGCCTTCCCGGCACCGGCCGTCCCCGAGGCCCTCGAAGCACCGGAGGCCGCCGAGGCCGCCGGAACCCCGGACACGACCGAGGCCCCGGAGACCCCCGAGGGCCCCGAAGTCCTTCAGGCCCCCGAAGCCCTCGCGGCGGGCGAGCCCGTCGACGCCTCCGCCGAACTCCCGGCCGCCGTCGGCGCCCCCGCTCCGGCCTACGACGACGCCGAGCGCGAGGCCGTCCTGCGCGTCATGCGCGAGCGCCGCGACATCCGCAACGGCTTCCGCGGCGACGCCATCCCGCACGAGGTGCTGCTCCGCGTCCTGGAGGCCGCGCACACCGCCCCGTCGGTCGGCCACTCCCAGCCGTGGGACTTCGTCGTCATCAAGTCCGCCGAGACCCGGCGCACGATGCACGAACTGGCCATGCGCCAGCGCGACGCGTACGCCAAGTCCCTGCCCAAGGGCCGCGCGAAGCAGTTCAAGGAACTGAAGATCGAGGCCATCCTCGACACCCCGGTGAACATCGTCGTCACCGCCGACCCCACCCGCGGCGGCCGCCACACCCTCGGCCGGCACACCCAGCCGCAGATGGCCCCGTACTCCTCGGCGCTCGCCGTCGAGAACCTCTGGCTCGCCGCCCGCGCCGAGGGCCTCGGCGTCGGCTGGGTCAGCTTCTTCGACGAGCGCGAGATGGTCCGCGCCCTCGGCCTGCCCGAGCACCTCGAAGTCGTCGCCTACCTCTGCGTCGGATACGTCGACGAGTTCCCCGACGAGCCCGAGCTGATGCAGGCGGGCTGGTCCAAGCGCCGCCCGCTCTCCTGGGTCGTCCACGAGGAGACGTACGGCCGCCGCGCCCTGCCCGGCGAGGACCCGCACGACCTGCTCGCCGAGACCGTCTCCAACATCCGCCCGCTGGACGCCAAGGCGCTCGGCGAGGCCTGGGAACGCCAGAAGCGGATGACGAAGCCGCCGGGCGCGCTCGGCATGCTGGAGATCATCTCCGCCCAGCTCTCCGGCCTGTCCCGGATGTGCCCGCCGCCCATCCCGGAGCCCGCGGCCGTCGCGATCTTCGCGGGCGACCACGGCGTGCACGCCCAGGGCGTCACGGCCTGGCCCCAGGAGGTGACCGCGCAGATGGTCGCCAACTTCCTCGGCGGCGGCGCGGTCTGCAACGCCTTCGCCAACCAGGTGGGCGCCGAGGTCTGCGTCATCGACGTGGGCGTGGCCAGCGAACTCCCGGCCACCCCGGGCCTGTTGCCCCGCAAGGTCCGCGCGGGCACCGCCGACATGACGACCGGCCCCGCCCTGACCCGCGAAGAGGTCAAGGCGGCCATCGAGGTCGGCATCGAGACGGCCCGCGACCTGGTGGCCGCGGGCAACAAGGCCCTGCTCACCGGCGAGATGGGCATCGCGAACACCACCGCGTCCGCGGCCCTGATCTCCGTCTACACCGACACCGACCCCTCCGAGGTCACGGGGCGCGGCACGGGCATCAACGACGAGATGCACACCCGCAAGGTCGAGGTCGTCCGCCGCGCCCTCGACCTCCACAAGCCCGACCCCGCGGACCCGATCGGCGTCCTCGCGGCGATCGGCGGCCTGGAGCACGCGGCGATGGTCGGCCTCCTGCTCGGCGGCGCCTCCCTGCGCACCCCCGTGATCCTGGACGGCGTCAGCGCGGGCGCCGCGGCCCTGGTCGCCCGCGCCATCGCCCCCGAGGTCCTCGCGGCCTGCATCGCGGGCCACCGCAGCGCGGAGCCGGGCCATGTGGCGGCCCTGAACAAGCTGGGCCTGCGCCCCCTGGTCGACCTCGACCTGCGCCTCGGCGAGGGCACGGGCGCGCTGCTCGCCCTGCCGGTCGTGCAGAGCGCGGCCCGTGCGATGCACGAGGTGGCCACGTTCGACTCGGCGGGCGTCACCGAGAAGTAGGCCCCGAGGCGAACACGGGCTGGGGCAAAGCCCCGCACGCGGCGGAGCCGCAGAATGTCACGGCCGGGAAGGGGCGGGCTTGGGGAAGAGAACCCAACCCGCCCCGGCCATACTGAACCCGCACGTCAACACCCCCGCCGCTGCACCGCCGCAGCGGCAGCCGCAACGCCCCGCACGAGGAGCCACCAGCCATGCCCACGGCCGAAAACCCCGCCTACCCCGTCGGCCTCCGCCTGACCGGGCGCCGCGTCGTCGTCCTCGGCGGCGGCCAGGTGGCCCAGCGCCGCCTCCCGGCCCTCATCAAGGCGGGCGCGGACGTCCTCCTCGTATCACCGTCGGCGACCCCCTCCGTGGAGGCGATGGCCGACGCGGGCGAGATCACCTGGACCAGGCGCCGCTACGAGAACGGCGACCTCCAGAACGCCTGGTACGCCCTCATCGCCACCAGCGACGCCGCAGCGAACACCCAGGCATCCGCCGAAGCCGAGCGGCACCGCGTCTGGTGCGTCCGCTCCGACGACGCCGAGGCCGCCACCGCCTGGACCCCGGCCACCGGCCGCTCCGAGGGCGTCACCGTCGCCGTGCTCAGCAGCGACATCCAGGACCGTGACCCCCGCCGCACCGCCGCCATCCGCGACGCGGTCGTCGAGGGACTGCGCGACGGCAGCCTGGTCGCCCCGCACCTGCGGGTGCGCACGCCGGGCGTCGCCCTGGTCGGCGGCGGCCCCGGCGACCCCGACCTGATCACGGTCCGCGGCCGCCGACTGCTCGCCGCCGCGGACGTCGTCATCGCCGACCGCCTCGGCCCCCGCGACCTCCTCGACGAACTCCCGCCGCACGTCGAGGTCATCGACGCGGCGAAGATCCCGTACGGCCGTTTCATGGCCCAGGAGGCGATCAACAACGCCCTGATCGAGCACGCCAAGCAGGGCAAGGCCGTCGTCCGCCTGAAGGGCGGCGACCCCTACGTCTTCGGCCGCGGCATGGAGGAGGCCCAGGCGCTCGCCGAGGCGGGCATCGCCTGCACGGTCGTCCCCGGCATCTCCAGCTCGATCTCGGTCCCGTCGGCCGCAGGCATCCCGGTCACCCACCGGGGCGTCGCCCATGAGTTCACGGTGGTCAGCGGCCACGTGGCGCCGGACGACGAGCGCTCCCTGGTCGACTGGGCGTCCCTGGCCAAGCTGCGCGGCACCCTCGTGATCCTGATGGGCGTCGACAAGATCGGGAAGATCGCGGAGGCCCTGATCGCCCACGGCAAGGCGGCCGACACCCCGCTCGCCCTGATCCAGGAGGGCACGACGGCCGCACAGCGCCGCGTCGACGCGACGCTCGGCACGGTCGCCGACGCGGTGCGCACCCACGAGGTGAAGCCCCCGGCCGTCATCGTCATCGGCGACGTGGTGAAGGCCGGCCTGGCAGAGCCCGCGTAACCGTCCCCGAAGCACCCGCACGTAACCAGCGGTAACGGAACCCGTCCCCAGCCGTTGGCACCACACCCAGGACAAGGCAGTATCACCCTGTGGCTGATCTCATCACCGTCGACGACCCCGACGACCCGCGCCTGCGCGACTACACCGGACTGACCGACGTCGAACTGCGCCGCAAGCGCGAACCGGCCGAGGGCCTGTTCATCGCGGAGGGCGAGAAGGTCATCAGACGGGCCAAGGACGCCGGCTACGAGATGCGCTCCATGCTGCTCTCGGCCAAGTGGGTCGACGTCATGCGCGACGTCATCGACGAACTCCCTGCTCCCGTGTACGCGGTGAGCCCGGAGCTCGCCGAACGGGTCACCGGCTACCACGTGCACCGCGGCGCCCTCGCCTCCATGCAGCGCAAGCCGCTGCCCACCGCCGACGAACTCCTCGCGACCACCCGCCGCGTGGTCGTCATGGAGGCGGTGAACGACCACACCAACATCGGCGCGATCTTCCGCTCCGCCGCGGCCCTCGGCATGGACGCGGTCCTGCTCTCCCCGGACTGCGCCGACCCGCTCTACCGCCGCTCGGTCAAGGTCTCGATGGGCGCCGTCTTCTCCGTCCCGTACGCCCGCCTGGAGTCCTGGCCCAAGGGCCTGGAAGGCGTGCGCGAGGCGGGCTTCAACCTGCTCGCCCTCACCCCGGACGAGAAGGCCAAGTCCCTGGACGAGGCGGCCCCGCACCGGATGGACCGCGTCGCGCTGATGCTCGGCGCGGAGGGCGAAGGACTCTCCACCCAGGCCCTGGTCGCGGCCGACGAATGGGTCCGCATCCCGATGGCCCACGGCGTGGACTCGCTCAACGTGGGCGCGGCGGCGGCAGTGGCGTTCTACGCGGTGGCGACGGGCCGCCCACAGCTCTGAGCGGGGGCGTGAGCCCTCAGCTCCCGCCCGCCGAATCGGCCTGGCGGCTCTGGGTCTGTTCCTTGTGCACGTCCAGGTCGCCGAGGCTGCGCGAGGGCCCCTGACACCCCTGCGCGGCAGCGATGCCGAGCGCGACCAGCAGCGTCACCACCACGAAGACGAAGAGCCGCTGCCGCAGCAGCCGCGGATTGGCGGGCCCGCGCCGCCCCGTCCCCGTGGTGCGGGGCCCCTGCCGCCCGGTGCCGCTGCGCGGGGCGGGCCTGCTGCCGGAGCGGGGCGCGGGCCGGGAGCCGGACCGCGAGGCGTTCGGGCGGGACGAGCCGGGCCGCGACGAGCCGGTCCGCGGCGGGGGAGTGGCACCGGGAGCGAGCCGCCGCTGGGTGCGCTGCTCTGCATACCCCTCGGCGAGCCGCCCCGTGGGCCGGTCGTGGTCCTGCCGCGGCGCGGGCGGCCGCACATCGCCGATCCCCTGCGCCTCGCGGGCGGCGATCTCCTTGAGCCTGAGCGACAGTTGGAGCGTGCTGGGCCGCTCCTCGGGATCCTTGGCGAGACAGGCCCGGATCAGCGGCGCAAGCGCGTCGGGCACGCCGTGCAGCTGCGCTTCCTCGTGTACGACGCGGTAGAGCATGACCTCGGAACTGCCGTGCCCGAAGGGCGAGTCCGCCATGCCCGCGTACGCGAGCGTCGCGCCGAGGGCGAAGACGTCGGTGGCGGGCGTGACGGCGGCACCGCGCACCTGCTCGGGCGCGAGGAAGCCGGGCGACCCGACGGCCGTGCCGACATGCGTCAGGGTCGAGGCACCCGTGGCCCAGGCGATGCCGAAGTCGATGATCCGCGGCCCCTTCGGGGACAGCAGGATGTTCGACGGCTTCAGATCACGGTGGACGACACCGGCCTCGTGCACGGCCACGAGACCTTCGGCGAGCGCCGAGCCGACCACGGCCACATCGGCGGCGGAGAGCGGGCCCTCCGCGGCGACCTTGTCGTGCAGCGAGGGCCCGGGGACGTACTGGGTGGCGAACCACGGCCGGTCGGCGTCGAGATCGGCGGCGACGAGCCGCGCGGTGCAACCGCCCCTGATCCTGCGGGCGGCGGAGACCTCCCGCGCGAACCGCGACCGGAACTCCTGGTCCTCCGCCAGATCCGGCCGGATCACCTTCAGCGCGACGCGCTGGCCCCGCCGGTCGGAGCCCAGATAGACGACGCCCATGCCGCCGGCGCCCAGGCGCCTGTGCAGCCTGAACGAGCCGACGACACGCGGGTCCTCGCGCCGGAGCCGCATCATCGCCATGTCCATCCCCGCTACCCGGTCCGTTTGACGAGCCACAGCTTACGTTTCCGCGGCCGGGCACGTGCAGAGGCCGCGCCCTCACGGCCCGATCGATTGTCAGTGCCGGATGGGAAACTTGAAGAGTGGTCAGGACACGGGGGACGAGGGGCCGTTCACACCACCCCGATCCCCAACCATCCATCGCTGAAGGGGGATTGATCCCGTGAAGGGTGATCGCGTGGAGATAGTCGTGGACGCCGGGGACACGACGCGTACGTACGAAGTGGTGGCGAGCCGGGCGGGCCGCCGGGTGGAGACGGCGGTGCGCAGGGGAGTGGTGGAAGTGAGCGAAGTCACCCGCAGCGGCTCCGTGGTGCGCACGGCGCGCTTCATGGCCACCCGCGTCCTGGCCCTGGTCGAACAGCCGGTCCCGAGGGAGGACACCTCGGAAGTCACGGCCCGACCCCTGCGGGAAGACCCTGAGTCCTAGGACTTCGTCTCCACCCACGGGAGTACATACGGACCGGTCGCTCATCCTCCGGGAGGCCCGGCAATCGGTACGAGGGCATGACGTCCAGGACCCCCCGCGCACCTAGATTTGAAGTCAAGCGGCGGGTGGCAGCACTCGTCCCCCGAGGTCAGGCACCCGCCGCTGCCAAATCCACATCGAGATCGGTCAGGAGAGGAACCATGGCGGACACGGCACCGCGGACCATGCTCCGCACGCAAGGACGCAGGTTCTCCGCGTTCGGCGTCCGCCCGTCCGGCACGCGTCACCCCTTGGTGGCGACGGCCATGGTCCTCCCCCTGGCAGCCCTGCTCGTAGTCGTCTTCGGCGGCTGGGACGCAGTGGTCACACAAGCGTCGTCCGTGGGCGTGATGCTGGGGCGCTGAGCGGCGCCCCAGGCCCGGAAGAGCGGTCCGGGCGGGGACATCCGGCCATGAAACCCCGTGGGGACGGGGGTGCGGCGGACGGCACGACAACCCGCGCAGCTGGGGAGCTGCGCGGGTTGTTTCTTTTCCCCCGGCACCGGGCCCCTTGCCCGCCCACCCCATGCTTGCGCCTCCGTGAGCGCCCCCAGGCGACGTGGGCACAGCGGAGGCGACCACGCACCCGCAGCCGCAAACGCTCGCGAGGGGACGTGGGGGTATGTGCGCACGGAGCACCTCGACCCACGCTGACGGCAAACACTGACCGCGGCACAAACCACGGGATAGCGAGTACGCACATACCCCCGCGGCCCCGCCCCACAACCGAACCGCAGGCGCCCCACACTCCACGCCCCACGCCCCACAGCACCGCACCCCACCACCCCTGCGTACCCTCACCCAAAAGCCCCACCACCCCGGGACCCCCGTGACCACCGCCCTCATCCCCACCCTCACCGCCAAGGCCAGAGCCGCAGCCCACCCCACCGCCACCCCCACCCCCACCCCCGAAGCCAAAACCCCCTGCACCTGCCCCACCCCCGTCCTCGCCCACCGCACCGACGCCTCAGTCCTCCGCCACGGCCCCATCGTCGTCAAGGCCCACGCCCCGGACTCCCACCCCGCAGACCTGACCGCCCGCCTGGCAGCCGCCACCCACCCGCCCCTAGCGGACACCCTCCTCAGGCCCCTGCGCCCGACCCCCACCGAACTGCACGGCCGCCTCGTCACGTTCTGGCCGTACGGCACCCCCGTAGACCGCGACACCCCCGAAGCCGCCCCATGGGAAGCGGCCGCCACGCTCCTGGCCCAGCTGCACGCGCTCCCCCCGAGCGACCTCCCGCACCCGCTGCCCCCCATGCGCGGCCCCGCCAAGGCCGCCCACGCCGTGACCAGGCTGCACGCGGCGGGCCCCCACCCGGCCGCACCCCCGGTCCTCCGTGCCTGGGCGGCCCTGCCCCCCTGGGCCCGCGCGGAGGCCCCTGCGCCAGGCCCGCACCTCGTGTGCCACGGCGACTTCCACCTGGGCCAGCTGGTCCGCACCCCCGAGGACCACTGGCTCCTGATCGACGTGGACGACCTCGGCACCGGCACCCCCGCATGGGACCTGGCCCGCCCCGCCGCCTGGTACGCCTGCGGCCTGCTCGCCCCCGACGAGTGGACCCGCTTCCTGGACGCCTACCGGGGTTCCCGCGGCGCCGCGCTCCCCGCGGACGGCTCCGACCCTTGGCCCGTGCTCGACGTCCCGGCCCGCGCCCTGACCGTGCAGACCGCGGCGCTGGCGATCGCCAAGGCCGTCGCGGCGGACCGTCCCCTCGACGAGATCGAGCAGGCTCTGGTCGACGCCTGCGACCGCATGGCCCGAGTGACCACCCTCCCGGAGGAGTTGGCGCCGGAGGCCACGAAGTAGGGTGCAACGCACCGAAGCCGGGCAGTAATCCGGCGAAGCAGTTACCACCGGCGAGGAGTTGAGCCGTCCATGCAGTGCCCCAAGTGTCACGCACCGATGCATACGTACAACCGCAATGGCGTCCAGATCGAGCAGTGCAACGGCTGCCGCGGGATATTCCTCGACTACGGCGAGCTGGAGTCCCTGACCCGGCTCGAGGCCCAGTGGGGCGGCCAGCAGGCCCCGCCCGCGCCCCCGGCCCCCCAGGCGTACCCCGCGCCCCCGGCCCCCCAGGGCTACCCCGCGGCCCAGGCTCCCGCGTGGGGCGCCCCGCACGGCGGCCACGGCGGTCACTACGGCGGCCACAAGCGGCACAAGAGCTTCGGGCACATGCTCTTCTCGTCCTGAGCATCCCGGGAACGATGAAGCCCCGGCCGTGGGAACGGCCGGGGCTTCATCTGTGTGGTGCGCGATACTGGGATTGAACCAGTGACCTCTTCCGTGTCAGGGAAGCGCTCTC
>NZ_JBHYJI010000011.1:0-43885 GCF_042740435.1 Streptomyces sp. NPDC059002
CGCGCCCGCGAGGGCCACGGTCAGCGGGCCGAGGAACTCCAGCGTGACGGCGAGGCCGAGGCCGATCCGGTCGATCGCCGTGTACAGGGACAAGTTCATCGCGGCGAACACCAGCGCGAGGCCGAGCACCGGACGCCACTGCGCCGCGGTGAACCTCCGCACCCGCGGTCGACCGGCCGCCCCGAGCACGGCGGCGGCCACCCACTGACGCACCGCCACCACACCGACGGGCCCGAGCACGGGGAAGGCGAACGTCGCGACCGCGGCCCCGCTCTGGTTCGACAGACCACTGCCCAGCATCAGCGCCATCCCGCCCCAGCGACCCGAACGCCGACCGGGACCCCGCACCTCCGCGGCCCGCGAACTCATGGGCGTACGAAAGGAAGTGGTGGTTCCGGGTACGGGAGAGGACGCGGGCTGCATGCCTTCACGAGGCGCTGGCTTCATACGCTCACGATGAGACGCCGTTCGGCATGCGCAAAATGCATGCGCGACCCCGTCTATACGCTGAGCGCATGGATGACTTGGGGCACAAGACCGGCGCGCTGGAACTGAAACACCTGCGGTGCCTGGTCGCCATCATCGACACCGGGAGCTTCACCGACGCCGCCCATGAACTCGGCATCTCCCAGGCCGCCGTCTCGCGGACCCTCACCGCGCTCGAAGGCGTCCTCGGCGTACGACTGCTGCACCGCACCAGCCGCTCCGTCGCCCCCACCCCCGAGGGCGTACAGGTGCTGGCCCGCGCGCGCATCCTGCTGGCGGGTGCCGACGAACTCGTCAGGGAGGCCACCATCGGCCACACCCGCCTCCACATCGGCCACGCCTGGTCCGCCTTCGGCCGCCACACCACCGAGTTCCAGCGCCGCTGGCACGAACACCACCCCGAGACCGAGCTGCGCCTGATCCGCTACAACAGCCCCACCGGAGGCCTCGCGGAAGGACGGTGCGACCTCGCCGTCGTCCGGGCCCCACGCGACCTCACCGCCTGGTCCCACGCACTGATCGGCCACGAGACCCGGCACGTCGCGCTGGCCTCCGACGACCCCTGGGCCCGGCGCCGCAGCATCCGCCTGGACGAAGTCCTCGGCCGCACCCTGGCGATCGACCGCCGCACAGGGACCACCACCCTCGACCTGTGGCCCGCACACGAGCGGCCCGCCGTCGAGTACATCCACGACATCGACGACTGGCTCGCCGCCATTGCCACGGGCCGCTGCATCGGCCTCACACCCCAGGCGACCGCCGCCCAGTACCGGCGCGACGGCATCATCTACCGCCCACTGCGCGACGCCGCCCCGGTCCCCGTCCACCTCATCTGGCGCACCCACGAAACCCACCCGGCCACGCACACCGCGATCGCCCTCGCCACCGATCTCTACCGACGGGGGAGCCGGTCACTCCGGGCGGCGGTGCCATAGGAGTTCCCTATGGCACGTACTGGAATTACGTCTTTGCTCCTCGTTCTTCCCGAGATCTACCGTGAATTCTCGTCGAGCGGAACAATCACGCGATCGAGAGGGCGAATGACATGAACGCCATCGGGAACTATGCAGGAACGGGCGAATTCGCGGGGAAGCGCGCCCTGGTCACGGGCGGCACGCGCGGCATTGGAGCGGCGGTCGTACGTCAACTCCTCGCCGCGGGCGCCGAGGTGCTCACGACCGCCAGGTCGGCGACCGGCACGGCGCCGCAGGGGGCCTCCTTCGTGGCGGCCGACGTGCGGACACGAGCGGGCGCGGACGCGATCGCCGCGGCCGCGCAGGAGACGCTCGGCGGGGTGGACATCCTGGTCCACAACGCGGGCGGTGCGGGACCGCACGCGGGCATTGCGGCCATCTCCGACGAGGAGTGGCAGGACGCGCTGGACCTGAACTTCCTCGCGTCGGTGCGGCTCGACTCGCTGCTGGTGCCTGGCATGCGGGAGCGGCGTTCCGGGGCGATCGTGCACATCTCGTCGGCGGCGGTCCTCACTCCGGTGGCGCCGTTCCTGCACTACGTGGCGGCGAAGGCGGCGTTGGAGGCCTACAGCAAGGGACTGGCCCTGGAGCAGGCGCCGTTCGGCATCCGGGTCAACACCGTGTCTCCCGGCCGGGTCGCAACCCCCGGCGGCGAAGCGACGCGCGAGGAGTGGGCGCGCCTGAACCCGGCGCAGGGCCAGAACGACATCCCCGCCGTGCCGCTGGGGCGCGAAGGAAGGCCCGACGACATCGCCGACGCCGTGCTGTTCCTCGTCTCCGGCCGGGCGAGCTGGCTGACCGAGAGCAATCTCATCGTGGACGGCGGGGAATTCCCCAGGGGCTGACACCGCCAGCATTTCGAAGCGCCTTTTCCACGACTATTGAGCGACATCATGAAGGAATCTTGGTATGGGCAAGTACAGCGACAAGAATGCAGTGATCACCGGGGGCGGCAGCGGCATAGGGTTCGCGACGGCCGAGCTCCTTGCGGACGGCGGAGCGCGGGTGATGATCACCGGTCGTTCCGAGGCCACGCTCGACGCCGCGCGGGAGCGGCTCGGCAGGAACGCGCTGGCGGTCCGGGGCGATGTGTCCTCACTGTCCGACCTGGACGCGCTTGCCGAGCGGGTGAAGGGCGAACTCGGCACGGTCGACGCCCTGTTCGTCAACGCCGGCATCGCGACCCTCACGCCCTTCGGGTCGACGACCGAGGAGACGTACGACGAGCTGTTCGCGACCAACGTCAAGGGCGCCTACTTCACCGTGCAGAAGCTCGCCCCGCTGCTCGGCGAGGGCGCCGGTGTCGTCCTCACCACCTCGGTCGCGAACGTCATGGGCCTGCTGGACTCCAGCGTCTATGCGGCGGGCAAGGCGGCGCTGCGCTCGATGGCGCGCAGCTTCTCCCGTGAGCTGCTGCCGCGCGGCATCCGTGTCAACGCGGTCAGCCCGGGCCCCGTCGACACGGGAGCGCTGGACAGGACGATGACAGCAGAGGCCGCCGAGCGGTTCAAGGCGGAGCGGGTCGCGGACAATCCCATGCGGCGCTTCGGCACCCCCGAGGAGATCGCACGGGCGGCCGCGTTCCTCGCCTTCGACGCCACGTACACCACCGGCGCCGAGTTCGCCGTGGACGGTGGCGCCACGCAGCTCTGACCCCGCCGGGAAGGACGCGGCGGCGCACGCCTTCTTGGTCGTCAGGTCACCGGCGAGAAGGGCGCGGACGCGGACCAGGTCTCCTTGCCCAGGAGGTCGAGCAGGGCCGCACCCGCCGGGCCGGGGCCGGACCGGAGCACGGCGATGACGGGCTGGGACACGGCGGGGGACACCGGGCGTACGAGGTGCTCGTGACCGTCCGGCACCGCGGAGGCCGGGACGAGCGTCACGCCGAGCCCTTGGGCGGCCCAGCGCACGGCCGTCGCCGTCTGGGACACGCGGGCGGCCGTGACCGGGGCCAGATCGTTGCGCCGCAGCACGTCGAGCAGTACGGCGTCTAGCGCGCTGTCGCGGTCGAACCGCACCCACGGCTCGCCCGCGAGATCCCGCAGCTGGACCCGGTCCGCGGCGAGCAGCGGGTGCCCGGCGGCAAGGACCACGACGAACTCCTCGCCGCCGAGGAGGTGGGCGTCGGCGGGGCTCCGCTCGCACGCCGCCATCAGGGCGAGGTCGAGGACACCCCGGCGGCACAGCCGCTCCAGCTCGGCGGAGCTGGGCTCCTCGAAGACGCTGACCTCAAGGCGCGGGAAGCGGCGGCGCAACGCTCCGAGGGCGCCCGGCAGTTGCCGTGTGCCGAAGCCCATCTGGGCCGCCACCACCACCTCGCCCACCAGCTCGTCGGCACCGGCCCGCGCCGTCGCCCTCGCCCGCCGCGACGCGCTCACCGCGACCTCCGCCTCCCGCAGGAACGCGCGGCCGACCAGCGTGGGCACGAGTCCGGTCGGCGTACGGGCGAACAGCTCCACGCCGAGTTCCCGCTCCAGGCCGCGGATCTGCTGGGACACCGAAGGCTGAGCCACGTGCAGCAGCTCCGCCGCCGCCGTCACCGAGCCTTCCTCGGCAACGGCCAGGGCGTACTCGAACTGACGAAGGCTCATCGGCTCCCGTCCCTCCCTGCTTCCTGGGGCGGACATCGGTCCACCCCGCTGAACTCGTCGTGATCGTAAGCAACTCCGTTCCGCCGACAGGGATTCCCGCGATCCGGGGTGCGAGAGGCTGTTCTTCGACACCCGCACCGTCCGCACCGTCAGCACCGCCCCCACCGTCGGCCCGCCGAAGCCCTTCACCCCAGCCCACGCGAAAGAAGCCATGAGCCCCGAGACCCCCACGGCACCGCCGCGCCATGAACTGCACTGTCACCTCGACGGTTCCGTACGCCCCGGCACCATCCGCGACCTCGCGCAGGAACAGGGCATCGCCCTGGACCGCCCCGTCGAGGAGCTGGCCGTCGCCCCCGCCACCTGCGGCAGCCTGACGAAGTTCCTCGGCTATATCGATCTGCCGCTCCAGGTCCTGCAGACGCCGCACGCCCTCCGCCGCGCCGCCCGGGAACTCGTCGAGGACTGGCACCACGACGGAGTCGTCCACGGAGAGGTCCGTTTCGCCCCGCAGCTCCATGGTCGGCACGGCATGAGCCAGGACGAGGCCGTCCGGGCCGTCGCCGAGGGGCTCGCCGTCGGCCGCGCGGCGACCGGAGTACGCACCGGAATCCTGCTGTGCTGCCTGCGCCAGCAGAACCCCGACGAGAGTCTCGCGGTCGCCGAGACCGCGCTGCGCCACCCGGCCGACGTCGTCGGTCTCGACCTGGCGGGGGACGAGGCGCTCCACCCCGCCTGGCGCCACCGCGAGGCGTTCGAGCTCGCCCACGCCGCCGGTCTGCCCTGCACGGTGCACGCGGGTGAGGCCGCCGGTTCCGAGAGCATGTGGGAAGCCATCGACGTCCTCGGCGCGCGGCGCATCGGCCACGGCGTCCGCTGCACCGACGACCCCGCCCTGCTCGACCGGCTGCGGCGGGACCGCATCGCCCTGGAGATGTGCCCCACGAGCAACGTCCAGACCGGCGCCGTGCCCAGCCTCCTCGAACACCCCGCGACGGCCCTCCTGCGGCAGGACCTGCCGGTCACCATCAGCACCGACACCCGCACCACGTCCGCGACCACGCTGGAGCGCGAATTCGCGGCGCTCCAGGACATCGCACACTGGACCGCCGACGACCAGCTCCGCGCCCAGCACCACGCGGCCGCAGCGCGGTTCATCCCCTCCGGGGGCGGCGGGTCGCGCCGCTGACGCCGTACGCCGGGGTCACTCGCGGGCGCGTGCGAACAGAGGCGTGGTGTCCGCGTCGTACGGCAGGGTGGAGAGCACGTCGGCGTAACCCCGGTCGATGGCCTGCCGCTGGCGCGCGGTGTGCGGGCCCGCGGGGTGTGCGGCCAGCCGCGCCACCCGCTGCTCGTGCGCCTCGGTGACCTCGGCGGCGGTGGCCCGCCAGGCGGCGTCGTCCGGTACGCGGACCAGCTCCACGCAAGGCGGCTGCAGGCCCTCCGACAGCGCGGCCGCGGCCCGGTCGTGGCCGTCGAGGAGCACCCAGCCGTCCAGGAAGGACACCCACCACAACAGGACGGGGGCGAGGGTGCCCTCGCGGGCGTGCTTGCGGTACGCCTTGACGCGCGGGGCGTCCGGTTCCGGGAGCGGGCGCAGCGGCAGGACGCCGTGCCAGCCGCCCCCGCAGAGCAGTTCGAGGGTCGCGTCCGGCCAGTCCCTGATGAGGTCGCAGCTCCAGATGCCCGGGGCGAAGGCGGTGCGTTCGGTCAGGCGCCAGCGCCCGGGGTGCAGCGGGCCGTGCCCCGTTTCCGTCAGCCATCGCGCGTACTGGTGTGGCCAGTTCGGCCCGGACCGCAGTGTCGCGGCGGACAGGGGCGGCAGCGGGGAGCGGTGGCCGGGCAGGCGGTGCAGACGAAGGTCGCGGCAGCAGCCGTCACCCTCCGACCTGGCCTGGATCAGCGGCAGTTCGTCCTGCCGGAGGACCCACTCGCGGTCCGTCGACCGCTCGAAGCGCAGGGCGGGCACGGGCGGAACGCCCTCGGGCACGGCGAGGACGAGTCCGCCGCCCGGCAGTGGTTCCCGTATTGCCCTGATCATGGGATCAGTGTCGGCACGGGCGCCCTCTACGGCAAGCGCGTGTCTGCCCGGGGCCCTCCTCGGCAGGCGCCTGTCCCGTCCGGATGCTCAAGCGCGGCAGCGCAGCATCTCCATCGGGGGATTGGCGCGGAAGTCCGCCCAGTAGTCCGCGCCGAACTCGCGCAGACCGGCGTCGGACACGTCCACCGGGAGCCAGGTCAGCTCGCTGAAGCCGGCCGCCCGCAGACTCGACTCGTAGACCTCGCGGCGCGGGCGCGTGGTGACGAATCCGACCGGCGGGTCGAACAGCGCCGTGACGCGCACGCGCGGCCCGACCTCGGCCTCCTCGCCGGTCAGCTCGCAGGTGAAGCCGTACTTGCCCATGGACGGACCGTCGAAGCGGTAGTCGGGGGACTGGTTGAGGATGAAGAACTCGGCACCGGGCGCCAGGCTGCGGTGCACGGTGCGGCACATCCGCTCCATGGTCGCGGCGTCCTCCGCGTAGTTGAGCAGCTGGACGCCGATGGCGATGTCGAAGCGCCGCTTGGCGGAAGGCAGTTCGGCCACGTCACCCACCTCGTAGCGCACGCCGAGCGGGTCGCTCTCCTCCAACCGCCTTGCCACGGCCACCATTTCACCGGAGATCTCGACGCCGAGCACGTCCGTGGCGCCGCGGCGCTTGAACTCCCTGCTGTAGAAGCCCGTGCCGGAGGCCAGGTCGAGGACCGACTTGCCGCGCACGTCCCCGACCATGCCGAGGAAGCCCGGCACCACGGCGTACTGCTCCAGCGGCTGGGCCTTGAACCCCTCGTACGCCTCACCGATCTCGTCATACTGCTGAACGCCCACCGTGCTGTCCTCCCGTGCGTTTCGTCAGGTCAAGGGCCGCGGCCCCCGTCCGTAAGGGGAGCCGCGGCCTCTGGCGGGCAGTCTTCCCGCACCCCGGCCGACCGTCGTACTGGCAGAAGCCACAAAGATCCACGCACGGTCCCGGCGCCGGGTACAAGCGGGCGCCCCGGCCCTGACGCAACGGGGCGGAACAGGGGCGGAACAGGGACGCAACAGGGTGCCTAACGCGCAAAGGGCGGCGAGAATGATCGGGGGAGGGCGGTCTGCCGGGGTCGCCCCCGGCGCTCTCGCCCCGCACTCGGCCAACTGACCTGGAGCCGCACATGACCACCGCACAGGACCTCGCGATCGTCGCCCTGGGCGCGACACCCGACCGCTCCGTGGAGCAGGGCGAGCTGTCGCTCGCGCTCGCGGGAGCCGAGGTGCTCGACCTCATCGGGGCCAAGGCCCTGGCCGTCGAGGACGACCGCATCGTGCCCGGTGCCCAAGTCCCCACCGGCGACCGCCTGTTGGACGAGGCGGTCGCGGCGCTCGTACGGGAGGAGCCGTACGAGTCGGTCGAGGAGTGGCTGTGGCGTCGGGGCCGCGGGCTGTCCTCGGCGTACGTCGACGACCTGGAGCGGGTGGGAGTGACGGAACGGCCACGGGGGCGTCGGACCGGGCTGCGGGCCGGGCGGACGGAGCCGGTCGACGGGGCGGCCGGGCGCCGGGCGGAGGAACGCTGGGCGGCGGGCGAACCCGTGCTCGCCGCGCTGGCGGCCGCCGCCGGAATCGGTGCGGAGCAGCCGGACGAGGACGCTCCGGAACTCGCCGGTGACGCGGTCACGTCGGTGCTGGCCGCGGTCGGGGACGCCGTGCAGGAGCTGCAGGGCGTACGGCAGCGCAGGGTGGTCGAGGACGCGGCGTTCGACAACATCTGGCGCGGGTTCTGAGCGGTCCTACCGGGCGGGTCCGCCAAGAACCCGCCCGGAAGCGGTAGTTGACGTCGTCCCGACGCACGTCACGCGCCCCGCCGTCAGGAGAAGTCGAGCACCAACCGGCCCCGCAGACCACCGGCCTCCAGCATGCGGTGGGCCTTGGCCGCCTTCTCGGCGGGCAGCACCTCGGCGACGTGCAGCGTCAGGGTGCCGTCCTCGGCCTGGCGGCGCAGCGTGTCCAGGCGCTCGGTGTCGGTGATGCCGTCCGTGACCATCACCGGTTCCACGCGGATGCCGCGCTCGGCCGGGCCCGACCAGGCCCGCAGTTCGACCAGCGTCCCGCCGTCGGCGATGGCGGGCAGGGTCTCGGTGGTCTGCATCGAGCCGTCGACGAGGGCGGGAACACCGTCGGGGACCAGTGCGCGTATGCGGGCCGCGACAGCGGTACCGCGCTCGACGATGTGGTCGGCGCCGAATCCGCGCACCCGGTCGACGTCGTGCGGGGCGGCGTCCGCGACGACGGTGAGGCCGTCGGCCTTGGCCAGCTGGACCGCGTACCCGCCGACGGCACCGGCCGCACCGGTCACGGCGACGGTCCCGCCGGGCGGCACGGCCGCCGTGTCCAGGGCGATGCGTGCGGTCATGGCGTTCATGAGCAGGGTCGACGCGGCGGGGAAGTCCGCCCCTTCGGGCGCGGGTACCACCGAGGCGGCGGGCACCACGATCCGCTCGGCGTACGCTCCGCCGCGCGGTCCGGTGAACAGCACGATGGCGACCACCCGTTGGCCCACGGCGAGCCGGTCGTCGACCCCGGGGCCGAGCTGGTCGATCACACCGGCGGCGTCCATGCCGGGCACGAACGGGGGCCGGCGGTCGGGCATGCGGACGGCGTGACCGCCGGTTCGCAGCAGCACGTCGGTCGGATTCACCGCGGCCGCGTGCACGCGGATGCGGACCTCGCCGGGGCCCGCCTCCGGTTCGGGCAGCTCCACGGCCCGCAGCACGTCAGGACCGCCGAAATCAAGGACACCCATGGCTTTCATGCCGGATGCAACCTGCCGCACCCGCACCGCATTCCGGGCCCGGCCGACGATGGCCGGAGAGGCCACAGCAGTTCGTTCGGCGGTGCGGGTGCGGGTGCGGGTGCGGGTGCGGGTGCCGGTTCCGGTTCGGTTCCGGTTCCGGCGTCGGGGGAGTCGGCACCGCCTCGGCCCCGCTGCCCGTCCTGTCCGGCCCATCCGCACACAACAGCGCGTCCGGATCCAGCCAAAACCGCACACCATCCGCCTTATCTCCGCTACTGGCGCAAACGACACCTTTCGGGGCGTCAGGCATGACGTTTGAATGCGCTTGTCCCTGCGCCAACCCCGAGCGTCCGTCGGCGCCTTCGGCGGACCGAGAGGAAGACCAAAGCCATGAGCATGATCCAAACTGGCAGGCTGGAACTGTCCTCGCAGCAACCGGTCGAAACGAAGAGCGGCAACACCAGCACCTTCACGCAGGTCGACTACCCCACCCCGTTCCCGGCCGGCTCGACCGTCATCGTGCAGACCACGGTGCAGACCTTCAACGGCTCCGACACGCCGGGCATCCGGCTGGCCGACGTGAACGAGACCGGCTTCCTCATTCGCATCAACGAGCTCTACAGCACGGGCAACAACGGCGTCCAAAGCGATGGCACGCACACCACGGAGACCGTCGGCTGGACCGCCTACACGGTCTGAGACGCAGCGCGGGTGGCCCCGGGAGTCGCCTCCCGGGGCCACCCGCCGCGGTTCAGGCGGTGGCACCCCTGAGGCGGACGGGCAGGGCCTGGTGGCCGTTGCTGAGCAGGGAGCCGAGCGGCTGCAACTCCTCGGCGGGTACGGCGAGTTCGAGTCGCGGGAACCGGTCGAAGAGCAGTCGCAGGGCGGTGGCGACCTCGAGCCGGGCGAGCGGGGCGCCGAGGCAGAAGTGGACGCCGTGGCCGAACGCCAGGTGGTCCTTGACGGTGCGGGTGACGTCGAAGGTGTCGGCGCTCTCGCCGTGCCAGTCGGGGTGACGGTTGGCGGCCGCGTAGGAGGCGAGGATCGCCTCGCCCCGGGGGATGGTCCTGCCGTCGGGGAGTTCGATGTCGGTCACCGCGAACCGCATGGGCAGATGCCTGACCGCCGGTTCGAGGCGCAGGGTCTCCTCGACGGCGTCGGCCCAGTCGGCCCGGCCGTCCCGGAGCAGCGCGAGCTGGTCGGGGTGGCTGAGCAGCTGGGTGATCGCCTGGTCGATGACGTTGACGGTGGTCTCGTACCCGGCGCTGATCATCAGCAGCAGGGTGTCGCGCAGTTCGTCCTCCGACAGGCCGCCCTCCTCGTCCCCGTCGCGCGAGGTGATCAGGAGGGAGGTCATGTCGTCGCCGGGCTCGGTGCGCTTGGCGGCGATGAGCGCCTGGAGCGCCTCGTACAGCGCCTTGGTGTTGGCCTCGGACTGCTCGGCGGTCAGCGTGGTGTCGAAGACGCCGTCGACGACCTGGCGGAAGCCGTCCCGCTGTTCGGCGGGTACGCCCATGAGCCGGCTGACGACGGCGATCGGCAGCGGGTAGGCGAGGTGCTCGCGCAGGTCGACGGTCTCGCCGTGCGGCAGGGCATCGAGGCCGTCGAGGATGTCGGCGACCACGGTGTCGATGTCCTGCTGCAGCGCGGCGATGCGGCGGTGGCTGAAGGCGGGGGCGACCATGCGCCGAAGGCGCCGGTGGTCCGCCCCGTAGGCGGTGAACATGTTCTCCACCGCGACCCACAGGGCCAGCGGCCAGCGCTGGATCGCGTCGTCGTACTCCGGCCAGTGGGCGCGCGCGTCCTTGGAGACGCTCGGGCTGGTCAGCAGCTCCTTGAGGAGAGCGGGGTCGGAGACGGACCAGGCGGTCACGCCGAGGATGTCGACGCGGACGGCGCAGCCGTGGCCGCGCAACTGCCGGTGCTCGTCGTGTGCGTGGGCCCCGGTGGGGTCGAGGGTGATCGCCTGCGTGGTCTGGACCATGGGGGACGTCCCTTCAGAGGGATACGGCGGAGGGGAACTTGACGGGCAGTGCGGTCAGTGCCCGGTGGAACGGTCCGGGGCGCCAGACCAGCTCGTCGGGGGCCGCGGCGAGGTCCATCTCGGGCAGCGCGTCGAGCAGGTGGGTGATGGCCGTCTCGGCGATGAGGTAGGCGTGCGGTCGTGCGGGGCAGGCGTGCGGGCCCGTGCTCCACGACAGGTGGGCGCGGTTGCTCGCGGTGTGCTGGTCGCCGAGGGCGGGGTCGTTGTTGCAGGCGGTCATCGAGATGAGGACCGGCTGGTGCGCGGGCAGCAGGAATCCGTCGACGTCGACGGGGTGCGGCGGATAGCTGATGCAGTAGTTGGCCAGGGGCGGGTCGGTGTAGAGCACCGTGTCGAGCGCCTCACGGATCGAGGAGCCTCCCGCGTGCAGGTCTCCGGAGAACTGGTCGTCGGTGAGGACCCTGAGGACGGTGTTGGCGATGAGGTTGGTCAGCGGTTCGATGCCCGCGCCGTACAGGGTGACGAGCTGGTGGGCCATCTCGATGTCGTCGAGGGCCGCGTCGTGCGCGAGGAGCCGGGAGGTGATGTCGTCGCCGGGCTGGCGCCGGCGCAGGGCCACCAGGTCCGCGACGGCCTGGGAGAGGATCTGGTTGCCGCTCGCGGCGTCCACTCCCTCGAAGATCTTGGCCATGCCGTCGGCGATGCGGCGGCCCATCTCGTCGGGGCAGCCGAGCAGGGCGCTGAGCACGCGGAAGGCGATGGGCCAGGCGTACTGGGTCAGCAGATCGGCGCCGTCGGCGTCCCGGAACTCGGCGATGGTGGCGTCGGCGACCTGCTCGACGAGGGCGCGCAGCTCGTGCTGGTCGACGCCGTTGATCGCCGAGGTGTTCGCCGAGCGGTAGCGGGTGTGCGCGGGGCCGGTCGAACGCAGCGCGTTGGGGCGGCTCTCCATCATCGGCCGGACCGGGCAGCTCTCGGGGACGGACTGCTCCCACACCCGCGGGTCGGCGGGGAAGCGCAGGGGGTCGTTGAGTATGCGCCGGGCCTGGGCGTAACCGATGACGAGGGTCGCGGGCACCCCGGGGATGAGGTCCACTGGGACGAAGGGACCGAACTCGGCCCGCATCCGCGCGTAGGCGGCGTGCGGGTCGGACGCGAACTCGGCTTCGTGCAGGGCGATCCGGCGCTCCGGGGTCGCGTCGGTCGTGGTGGGGCTGGTCACGGTCGGGGCTCCAAAGCAGGTGCGTTCAGGTCGGACAGGTGCTCGCAGAGGGTGATCAGGGCCAGCACGCTGGAGGTGCGTTCCCGCGCGTCGCACGTCGTCAGCGGCGTGTGCGGGTCCAGGTCGAGGGCCTGGCGGATCTCGTCCAGGTGGTAGTGCGGGGCACCGTCGAACAGGTTGATCGCCACGGCGTACGGCGTGCCCTGCTCCTCGTGCAGCGCGAGGATCTCGAAGCAGGCCTCCAGATTGCGGGTGTCGACCAGGACGAGGGCTCCCAGGGCACCCTCGGTCAGGCCCGCCCACATGGGCCGGAAGCGGTCCTGGCCCGGGGTGCCGAACAGGTACAGGACGAGGGCGTCGCTGAGGTGCAGGCGCCCGAAGTCCATGCCGACGGTCGTGGTCGTCTTGCGCGGTGTCCGTGCCAGGTCGTCCACCCCGGCGCTGGCCTGGGTGATCCGCTCCTCCATGCGCAGCGGCGGCACCTGGGAGACGCTGCCCACGAACGTCGTCTTGCCGACGCCGAAACTCCCCGAGATCACGATCTTCGCGGACCGGGTCACGCCGGGGGGCACATAGATGAGGCCGTCAGACGAGGGCGCGGAGACCACGCAGTACCTCCTGGAGCAGATCGGTTTCGGGTTGGTCGTCGCTGGCCGCGACGGGGCGGGTCAGCATGCCTTCGTCGATGAGGGTGGAGACGAGGATGCGCACCGTGGAGGGCGGGAACTCCAGGGCGGCCGCGATGTCCGCGACCGCCAGGCCACCGCCCTCCGCGCGGGCGAACAGGCCCATCACCTGCCGGGCGTCCGCACCCAGGCCCTCGGTCGAGCCGCTCGCGGCGAGCACCACGGTCTCCAGGCGCACATCCGGGTTGGCGCGAACACGCCCGTCCGTACGGACGTAGGGTCTGACCAGGTCCGGGTCTCGCCGCGGCCCGCTCACGTCGTCGGCAGGCCTTCGCCGGAAGGCGCCCGCGGGGCGACCTTCATCTCGTGCCCCACGCGCTGGGCCAGCTCCAGCATGTGATGGGTGATCAGGCCGATGTCGGCGTCGGGGCCGCTCGTCTGCACCGACAGCATGGTGTTGCCCCCGGCCTGGGTGATCAGGCCCACGTGGTTGGTGAGTTCGATCAGGGCCTGCCGGGTGCCCCCGCCGCCGGTCTCCTCGTCGTACGCGAGCGCGGCGGCGCGGACGGCCGCGGTGATCGCTGCGAACTTCTCCGCGTCGTCCTGCCCGATGCCTGCCGTCCGGGAGTGCAGCAGACCGTCGGAGCTCATCAGGACCGCGTGCTGGACGCCGTCGAGGGATCCGAGCGATCGGTCCAGCAGCCAGCCAAGTTCGTTGCCGGTCGTCACGGTCAGGCTCCTTCGTGCGTGGTGGTCGGGTCTTCGGTGCGCGCGCTGCGCGTGCCCTTCGCCCAGGCGGCGGCGATGGCGGGCCGGCCCGGCGCCGCCTGGCCCTCCGACGTGGGCGTCGCGGGTCGTGCGGTCGCGGGAGCGGTCTTGCGCGACCGGACGGTCAGCCCGCTTGCGGTGGTGCGCTTGGGGGCGGCCTGCTCGGCCTGCGGCGCGGGCGCAGGCGGGGGAGCGGCGGCCGTGGTCAGCAGGCTCTTGGGGAGGAACATGTACACGCGGGTGCCGCCGAACGGGTTCGGGGCCTCCAGGTCGATCCGGAAGCCGTAGTCGGCGGCGAGGGCCGCGGCCGCCCGCAGGCCGGTCTGCGGATGCGCGCCGAGCTGGTTGATGTCGTCGCGCCGCGTGCCGGTCAGGATTTCCCTGGCCCAGGTGAGCTGTTCCTCGTTCATGCGCAGACCGGCGTCGTCGACGATGACCGAGACCCCGTGGTGGCCCTCCTGGAAGCCCACGTGCACGCGGGCGGAGGAGGGGGAGTAGCGGACCGCGTTGTCCAGGAGCACCGCGAGCGCGTGCACGACGGGCCCGACCGCCCGGCTGGTCACCGCGACCCCGAGTTCCTGGTGCTCGACCCGCTCGTACTCCTCGATGCTGCCCATGGCGGCCCGCACCACATCGGTCATCGGGGTGGCGGGCCAGCGCCGCGACAGCTTGCCGCCGGACAGGACCACGTAGTTCTGGGCGACGAGCAGCATCTGCTGGGTGGGGTGGTCGATGCCGACCAGCGTCTCGTACGCCTCGTCGCCCTCGTGCCGCCGCACACCGTGGCTGACCCGCTGGCTCAGCTTCGATGCCATGCCCACCATCGCGGAGGAGACGGCGCGCACCGCCGCCCGGCTGGAGTGCTCGGCGGACTCGCGGGCGCGGGCCACCTCGTCCTGCGCGTTCTTCTGCGCTTCGGCGATCTGCACGCTGGTGCTGGTCTGGGCGTCGTACTGCACCTTGCGCACGGTATGCGCGGCGGAGTTGGCCAGTTCCGTGAGGCGCTGCGCGAGCACCGTGCGCACCAGCGGCTCGGGCAGTTCGAAGTCGACGCCGTGGCCGGTGCCAAGACGCTCGGCCTCGGCCCCCACCCGGGGAATCACACCGTTGGCGAGCTGCACCAGCACGTCCTCGGTGGCGCGTTGGCGCCCGGCGATCTCCTCGACCTCGGCACGGAGGCGGCCGCTCGTCGCGCGCTCGCCTCGGTACTGGTCCCAGAATCGCCAGGCCGCGCCGCCGGCGGCCAGGGCCAGAACTGAGGGCACCACAGTGGTGGCCTGTATCAGGTCTGTCATCACGTCCTCTACGGGGGTTAAAGGGGGTGAGGCAGCCGAGTGCCGCGGAGCGGACGGGGGTGACTGCGGCGGGAGCGGGAGGGGCCCCGGCCGGTGGTCCGTCCGGTGTGCGGCGGTACTCGTTGCACGCGATCGGCCATGACGCGCATGGCCCGCCGACGGCCGGCCGGACACCCGGGTCGCCCTGCCCGGCGGAGGTTGCGGGTGCGGGCCGATCACGGGTGTCCTTGAGCTGTCGGGGCCCGGCACGGCCCGAGGGGGAACGGTCGCGCCGGGAGGATCGCCGGGGGTGGCGGGGTGCCAACTACGGAAGGAGCCGCACGGGTTGACGGGCGGCCGGGGGAGCAGGCGTGGCGGGGGAGCCGAGCCAGTGGGCGCATCGGGGCCGCCTTGTGGGCCCGACCTGTCTCACCGTACTCATCTGCACTTCCTGGCTTCCCTTCGGCTGCGGCAGGCTTCATGGCACGCTTTTCGGCCAACTGGTAGCTGAAAAGCACCAGTTGGTCGCCGCTCGTAAACGATATCTTGTCGTGTCCACCGTCCGCTGGGCCAGGTGCCCTGATGATCGGGCGTTCGGCGGCCGCGAAGTGGCGTGATCTGGCGTGATCCAGACCCCTCGGCCAGGCACGGCACGCCTAGTAGGGATCCCGTGGTCCACGCAATGCGGCGCACCGGCTGTGGCGGTCGTCTCATCCGGGGTTCGTTCCGGGGCACAGGAACGGTCGCGTAATCTCGTTCGCACGTACGACCGCGCAGGGTCGGACCGGTCCTAACCTGCGGAGATGATCAGGCACATGGCGACGCGCCCCGCCCGCAGTCTGAGCCGGGTGCTCGAGGACTTCGGCCCCGCCCTCCTCGACCTGCTGCACGGCGACCCCGAGGCCGCCGGAGAACTCGGCGGCGTCGGCATCCACGACCCGCACGACGAGCAGCACCATCCGGAGCGGGCCATCGTGCTCGGGGTCGGGGTGCACGGAGCCGAGCAGACCGCGCGGCTGTTGCGCGAACTCGCCGGTGCGGGCGCCGCGGCCCTGGTCGTACGCGGTCCCGTCGAGAACGGCGGCGCCCTGGAAGCGGTGGCCGCCGAGACGGGCGTCGCGGTGCTCGCGCTCACCCGAGGGGCCTCCTGGGCCCAGCTCGCGGCGATGCTGCGGACCCTGCTGTCCGAGGGGGACGTGGGGGAGAGCGGCGAGCAGACCCTGGGCGGCCTGCCGTCCGGTGACCTCTTCGCGCTGGCGAACGCGGTCGCGACCCTGCTGGACGCGCCGATCACCATCGAGGACCGCCGCTCGCGCATCCTGGCGTTCTCCGGGCGCCAGGACGAGGCGGACCCGCCGCGGGTGGCGAGCATCCTGGCCCGCCGGGTGCCCGAGCGCTATCTGCGTCTCCACGAGGAGCAGGGCGTCTTCCAGGAGCTGTACCGCAGCGAGCAGCCGGTGCACATCCCGCCGCC
The DNA here is from genome assembly GCF_042740435.1 of Streptomyces sp. NPDC059002. NCBI lineage: Bacteria > Bacillati > Actinomycetota > Actinomycetes > Kitasatosporales > Streptomycetaceae > Streptomyces > Streptomyces sp. NPDC059002. Next base: position 16,211 of record NZ_JBHYJI010000011.1, read on the forward strand.
CACCCTGGGCGACGAGGTCGCGCTGCCGCGCGTAGCGATCGCCGTACGGGCCGGCGACGAGATCCTCGGCTCGGTGTGGGCGACGCTCCGCAAACCCCTCACCCCGGAGCGGGAGGCGGCCTTCAAGGAGGCCGCCAAGCTGGTCGCCCTGCACATGCTGCGCTTTCGCGCGGGCACCGACGCCGAGCACCGGCTGCGGGCCGACCTGGTGACGAGCGCGCTGGAGGGCGGTCCGGGAGCGGTCGAGGCGCTGGGCCGCCTCGGACTCGCCGACGCACCCCTCCTCGTCCTCGCCCTGGGCCTCGCACCCGCCGCGAGCACCGACCACGCCCAGGCCGCAGCCGAACGCCAGCGCCTGACCAGTGCGCTGGCCGTGCATCTGACGGCCGTGCAGCCGCGCTCGGCGGTGGCGCTCCTCGGCGATGTGGCCTACGTCCTCCTGCCCGTCCCGGACGACTCGGCGCCCGCGCGGGAACGGGCCGTGCAGGTGGCGGCGAACTTCCTGGAGCGCACCGGAGAACGCACGGGCGCCGTCATCGGGATCGGCTCGGTGGCCTCCGAGCCCGCGGCCCTCGCCCGGTCACGGGCGAACGCGGACCGGGCGCTGCGCGTGCTGTGCGGCGGCCACGGAGCGCGGCGGGTCGCCGCGATCGGCGACGTCTACATCGACGCGCTGCTGATCGAGATGAAGGACCTCGCGGCCACCCACCGCGATGAACTGTCCGGCCCCCTCGCCCGGTTGGTGGCCTACGACCGTCGGCACAACGCCCATCTCGTCGAGACGCTGCGGGCGTGGCTCGACGCGTTCGGCGACGTGATCGCGGCATCGGCCGGCGTCTTCGTCCACCACAACACTTTCCGCTACCGCATACGCCGGGTCGCCGAAGTGGGACAGATCGACCTGCGGGACCCCTCCGTACGCTTCGCCGCGATGCTGGAACTGCGCCTGATGGGCCTGTACGACGACGGAGGGGAGACCGCACCCGACGGCCGCACGACGACGGCCCGATGAGTGTGCGTTCGTCGCTCCGTACGAAAACGTCCCCGAGGTTGTGATCCACCTACCAACTCCGCCCTCCGGGGCCTGCATAGCGTGGCGTCATCCCACCCTCTGGAGGACCCACCCGTGCAGGTCAACGACGTATCCCAGCCCGCGCCGCCGCCCCTGGAGGCCATGCTCGCCGACCTCGAAGAGCTGGTGTCCCGCGAGTCGTACTCCGCCGACCACGCGGCCGTGGCCGCCAGCGCCGACGTCGTCGCCGAGCAGGGCCGCCGACTGCTCGGCGGCAGGGCGGAGACGATCACGATCGGCGGAGTGACCCATGTGCGGTGGAGCTTCGGCACCCCGCGCATCCTGCTCCTCGGCCACCACGACACCGTCTGGCCCCTCGGCACCCTCAAGACCCACCCGTTCTCGGTCGAGCAGGGCATCGCCCGCGGCCCCGGCGTCTTCGACATGAAGGCGGGCCTGGTCCAGATGTTCCACGCACTGGCCCTGCTGCCCTCGCTCGACGGACTCTGCGTCCTGGTCACCGGCGACGAGGAGGTCGGCTCGGACACCTCCCGCGCCCTGATCGAGGACACGGCACGCGCCTGCCGGGCCGCCCTCGTCCTCGAACCGTCCGCGACCGGCGGCGCCCTGAAGACCAGCCGCAAGGGCGTCTCCCACTACGACCTCACCGTCCACGGCCGCGCCGCCCACTCCGGTCTCGACCCCGAGAAGGGCATCAACGCCGCCACCGAAATCGCCCACCACCTCCTCGCCCTCCGGCCCATCACCGATGCCGTCACCGCCCGCACCGGGCCGGGAACCACCATCACGCCCACGGTGATGTCGGCGGGCACCACCACCAACACCGTCCCGGCCCGCGCCCGGCTGAGCATCGACGTCCGCGTCCCCAGCACGGCGGCCCAGCACGCGGCCGACGAACTCATCAACGCCCTCGCACCGCACCACCCCGGCGCCCGCCTGCACGTCGACGGCGGCCCCAACCGCCCGCCCCTGGACGCCGACGCCGCGCGGCAGCTGTTCACGCTGGCCCGCGACGTGGCCACCCGCCTCGGCCTCGGCCCCCTCCAGCAGGCGGCGGTCGGCGGCGCGTCCGACGGCAACTACACGGCGGGCGTCGGCTGCCCCACCCTCGACGGCCTCGGCGCCGTCGGCGACGGCGCCCACGCCGACCACGAGCACGTCGTCACCGCCACCATGCCGCCCCGCGCCCAGCTCCTCGCCCACCTCGTCGGAGCGATGCTGTGAACCACCTCGACATCCGCGCACTGCACACCATGGAGGAGTTCGACTCCGTCTGCCGTCTCTTCGCCGACATCTGGGGCACGCAGCCGGGCGGCGCCCCGGTCTCCGCCGAGGTCATGTGCGCCCTTGCCCACGCGGGCAACTACGTGGCCGGGGCGTACGCGGACGGCCGACTGACCGGCGCGTCCGTCGCGTTCTACGGCGAACCCGCGGGCACGACCCTGCACTCCCACATCACCGGCGCCACCCCGGGCCACGGCGCCGGTCTCGCCCTCAAACAGCACCAGCGTCAATGGGCCCTTGACCGCGGCCTGAAGCGCATCACCTGGACCTACGACCCCCTCATCCGCCGCAACGCCCACTTCAACCTGACGAAGCTCGGCGCCCGCCCTGAGGAGTATCTGCGGTCCTTCTACGGCGCGATGGACGACGCCATCAACGGCGGCGACGAATCCGACCGGCTCCTCGCCGCGTGGGACCTGTGCGCCCCGCAGCCCGCGCCCGGCCACGCAGGCATCACGCTGCCCGCAGGGACGGCCCACGCGGTCGTCGACCGTGGGGGCCACCCCGAACTCCGTTCCACCGACGCCGAGTTCGTCCTCGTCGACCTGCCGGACGACATCGAGGCACTGCGCCGTACCGACCCCGCGGCCGCCCACGCCTGGCGGCTCGCCGTACGGCACACCCTGGGCGAGCTGCTCGACGGCGGAGCCCGCGTGCTCGGCTGCCACGACCGGCGCGGCTACCTCGTCCACCGCGCCCCCACCCCCTCCGCACCCCAGCCCTTCGGGAGCAACCAGTGACCAAGATCAGGATCTCCGGCATCGAACTGCGCCGGATCGCGATGCCGCTCGTCGCGCCGTTCCGCACGTCGTTCGGCGTCGAGACCAGCCGCGACGTCCTCCTCGTCCGCGTCGTCACCTCCGAGGGGGAGGGCTGGGCCGAGTGCGCCGCCATGTCCGAGCCCCGCTACTGCGGCGAATACGTCGACGGCGCCCAGGACGTCCTGCGCCGGTTCCTCGTCCCCGCCCTGCCCAAGGGCGGTGTCGACGCCGCCGCCGTGGGCCGCGCCCTGGAACACTTCACCGGCCACCACATGGCCAAGTCGGCACTCGAAACGGCCGTCCTGGATGCCCAACTCCGCGTCGGCGGCGAATCGTTCGGCGCCTATCTCGGTGCCGCCCGCGACCGCGTCCCGTGCGGAGTCTCCGTCGGCATCATGGACTCGATACCTCAACTCCTCGACGCTGTGGAGCAGTACGTCGCCGAAGGCTACGTACGCATCAAGCTGAAGATCGAACCCGGCTGGGACGTCGAACCCGTCCGCGCCGTCCGCGAACGCTTCGGGGACGACCTGCTGTTGCAGGTCGACGCCAACGCCGCGTACACCCTCGTCGACGCCCAACACCTCGCCGCGCTCGACGCGTTCGGCCTGCTCCTGATCGAACAGCCCCTCGCCAACGACGACATGGTCCAGCACGCCCGGCTCGCCGAGCTCCTGCGCACCCCGATCTGCCTGGACGAGTCCATCGAGTCCGCCGCCCACGCGGCCGCGGCGATCTCCCTGGGCGCCTGCTCCGTCATCAACGTCAAACCGGCCCGGGTCGGCGGCTATCTGGAGGCCCGCCGCATCCACGACATCGCCCGCGCCCACGGCATACCGGTCTGGTGCGGCGGCATGCTGGAGACCGGCATCGGACGCGCCGCCAATGTGGCGCTGGCGGCCCTGCCCGGCTTCACGCTGCCCGGCGACACCTCGGGTTCGCACCGCTACTTCGCCACCGACATCACCGCGCCGTTCGTCCTGGACGACGGCCACCTCGACGTCCCCACCGGCCCGGGACTCGGCACGGAGCCCCTCCCCGACCTCCTCGACGAGGTGACCACGTCCAGTGAGTGGATAGCGTTCTGACGGCGACTCAGGCAGCGTCTTTCCGCGGTCAGCGGCGCTGGGTGCCCGGGTCGGGTTCCGCCCCGCCCCGCGCCGCGATCAGCGGTCCGAGCAGCCGTGTGCCCGGCCCCACCCGCCCGCCGGGGCCGGGCAGTTGCGTCGTATCGGTCACCGTGAGCGGCTCCCGGCAGCTGTCGCAGGACACGACGGGCGTGGCGACGTGTCCGCAGGCGTCGTGCCGGACCAGGGCGGGCGGGCCCGCGGGTTCCGCGTACCACTTGTCGCCCCAGGCCATCAGGGCCAGCAGGACGGGGTAGAGCTCGCGGCCCTTCTCCGTGGCCACGTACTCCTCACGCGGCGGACTGACCTGGTAGCGCTCGCGCGTCAGGACGCCCTCCTCGACAAGGCGGGCAAGGCGTGCGGCGAGGACCTTGCGGGACAGGCCGAGGTCCTCCGCCAGCTCGTCGAAGCGGCGGATGCCGACGAGGACGTCGCGCATGATCAGGGTCGTCCAGGCGTCGCCGAACAGGTCGGTCGCGCGGGCGATCGAGCACGCGACGCCGGAGAGAGGGGTGCGGGTCACGGTCGGATCGTAACGCCGCCGGGTTCCCTGAGGGAACTCGACGGTGCTAGGTTTCCTCAGGGAACCCGACCCTGCGCGTCGAGGGAGCCTGCCATGACCACAGCCCCGCACATCGCACTCGACTCGGCCGGACCCGCGGCCGTCGACGGCCGCCACATCCGGGCCCTGACCTTCCAGTCCGTACGGATGGAGTACCTGCGGCACGTGCTCGGGGAGGCGCGCCTCACGGCGACCGGCAGCCGGGCGCTGGTCGTCGGCAGCGGCCGCGGCCTGCCCGCGCGCGGCCTCGCCAGGGTCGGCTTCGAGGTGGTCGCCGCCGACCCGTCACCCGCCGCGACGGCCCTCGCCCAGGACGCGGACGACGGCCTCGGCATCACTTACCTGACCGCTCCCGCGGAGCAACTCGGCCTGCCGGACGGCTCCTTCGACCTCGTCTACTGCGCCGACACCCTGGAGATCACCGAACGGCCCGACGCGGTCCTCGTGGAACTGGCGCGCGTCCTGCGCCCCGGCGGGGTCCTCGTCTACGACACGGTGAACCGCACCCCCGTGTCCCGCCTCATCTACCTCGGCGCCTTCCAGGGCTTCCCCGGCACGCGGATCATGCCCCGCGGCCGCTACGCCGCCCACCGCCTGCGCCGCCCTGCGGACCTCGCCCGGTCCCTCGGCCGGGCAGGGCTGGCCGCGAAGGACGTCTCGGCGTTCAAGCCGAGGGGCGTACGCAGCCTGGTCCGCGCGGTACGCGGGCGCAGGCGCGGCACGCTCACCGACGCCCAACTGCCGGAGCTGGTCGACATGGTGCTCGAACCGGAGGGCAGCCCGGTGGTGACGTATCTGGGGTACGCGGTCCGCTCCCGCGCTCAGTCGGCGGACGCCCGGGACGTGCCGGGCGGGGCGGGGGAGCGGCGCTGATCCACGATCCCCTCGACGATCCTCAGGAGTCGCTCCCCGGCCCGGTCGATGCTGCCGTTCTGCGTGCTGACCTGTGCGCCTTCGAGGACGAAGGTGATCTCGGCCGCGGTCTGTTCGGGGTCGGGCAGCCCGGCCCCCGCGCACATGCCGACGAGCCTGCGGGTCTGGAGGGCCTTGTGCTCCTCGATCACCTGCCGTGCGGGATGGGAGCGGTCGGGCAGTTCGGCGAGGGAGTTGATGAACGGGCAGCCCCTGTGTGAGATCGCGGGCAGGCCCTCGGCGATGAAGCGGGCCAGGCCCAGGATCTGGTCCCGTGGCCGGTCGGGGTGTTCGGCCTCGACCCGGTCGAAGGCCGCCTGGTAGTCGGCGGCGACGATCCGCAGCCACTCCGCGACCAGCGCGTCCTTGGTCTCGAAGTGCCGGTAGATCGCCATCTTGGTGGTCTCGGCCCGCTCGGCGATCGCCTGGACGCCCACCCGCCGGATCCCCTCGCTCTGGAAGAGCTCTTCCGCCGCGTCGAGGATCCGCTCACGAGGCGGCAGTTTCGCCACCCTGCTCGGCCTTCTGACGGTCGATGCCATGACTGCTCCGTGACGTTCGGTCGATGGGCGGGGCGTCCCTTCACCCTCTGCTACGGTACCAGTCCGTCCCATGCGATACCGATCGGTATCGCCAGGGACTCGACGGTATCGATCGTCCTCTGGGAGTGACAGTGAGAGTTGCCGAGTACGTGCGGTTCGACGCGGTCGGGCTCGCGGAGCTGGTGGCCGCGGGCGAGGTGGCCCCCGCCGAGCTGGAAGCAGCCGCACGCGACGCCGCGCGGACGGTCGACCCGCGGATCAACGCCATCGTGGAGACATGGCCGACCGACGAAGAGCCCCACGCGGGCAGCGGCCCCCTGGCCGGTGTCCCTTTCCTGATCAAGGACATCGGAGTCACCGCGGCCGGCCGGCGCACGGAGCTGGGCAGTCGTCTCGCGGCGGGCAACGTCGCCGCCGCCGACTCCTCCCTGATGCGGCGCTTCCGCCGCGCGGGCCTCGTGACGTTCGGGCGCACCGCGACACCGGAGTTGGCGTACAGCATCACGACGGAACCGGCGCTGTACGGCGCGACCCGCAACCCGTGGGACCCGGAGCGGAGCGCGGGCGGATCCAGCGGGGGCGCGGCCGCGGCGGTCGCCGCCGGGGTGGTCCCGATCGCCCACGCCACCGACGCCGCGGGCTCGCTGCGCATACCCGCCGCCTACAACGGCCTCTTCGGACTGAAGCCCACCCGCGGCCGGGTCTCCATGGGCCCCGACGCCGACGAAGTCTTCAGCGGCCTCGCCGTGCACGGCAGCGTCAGCCGCACGGTGCGCGACAGCGCGGCGCTGCTCGACCGGATCCGCGGCCCGGAACCGGGCGACCCCTACGTCGCTCCCGAGCCGTACCGGCCGTACGCGGAGGAAGTCACCCGCCCGCCGGGCGCGTTGCGGATCGGGGTCCTCGCCCAGGCGTGGGGCGGGCGCCGCACCACGCCGCCGGTGGCCGACGCCCTCGCGCGCACCGTGCGGCTGCTCGCATCCCTCGGCCACCGGGTGACGGAGGCGGAGGTGCGACTCGGGGTCGGCTGGGAGGAGTTCGTGCTGGCCAACGCCCGGCTGATGGCGGTGAATCTGACGGCCCTGACCGACGAACTGGCCGCCGCCTCCGGACGGCCCGTCGACGCCTCGACCCTTGAGCCGGTCACCCTGGCCGGATACGCCTACGGGCAGCGGGTCAGCGGCGCCCAGTTCGTCGCCGCTCTCGCCGTCAGGAACCGGGTGGCCCGCAGCCTGGCACGGTACTTCGACGCGTACGACGTCCTTCTCACCCCGACCCTGCCGGAACTCCCCATGCTCCTGGGCGCCTACGGCGAGGGCGCGGAGACACTGGACGGCCTCGGCTGGATCGCCCGCCTCAACGACCGCTCGCCGTTCACCATGGCGTTCAATGTCGCGGGCATCCCCGCCATGTCCGTACCCGTGACGGCCGACGCCGGGACGGGGCTGCCGGTCGGCATGCAGTTCGCCGCCGGTCACGGACACGAGGGCCGCCTCTTCCGCCTCGCGGGCCAACTCGAACAGGCCTGCCCGTGGTCGGGCCGGACCCCCGCGGTGTGGGCGGGAGACCGGCCGAGCCGTTGAAGCGCGCCGTCGCCCCGGTCACAGGTCCAGGCGCAACTCCGGTGTGAGGGACCGCGACACGCACGCGTACATGCGACCGGCGGGGGCGCCGATGTCGTCGCGGTGTTCCGGCCGACCTGCCAGCACGGTCACCTCGCAACTCCCGCAGACGCCTTCCCGGCAGCCCGTGGCCACCGGGTGTCCGGCGTGGTGCAACGCGTCCAGGAGCGACTGGTCGGCGGCGACCGGGACGGTCCGCCCCGAGCGTGCGCACACCGCGTCGAACGGCGTGTTCGCGGCGAAGGTCCTGACGGCCGGGCGGAACCGCTCGGTGTGCAGGTACGCCGCGGGGAAGACGGCCTGCGCCGCGGCGATCATCGGGGCGGGACCGCAGCAGTACACCAGGGTGTCGGGCGCCAGCTCGGCGGCCAGGGCCGCGAGGTCGGGGCGGCCGTCCCTGCGGGTGGCCACGAGCCGCACCCGCTCGCCGTACCGCGAGCGCAGCTCCCCGGCGAAGGGCATGGCCGACGTCGAACGCCCCACGTAGACAAGGCTGGCGGGGGCGCCCGCGTCGACGGCCGCGGCCAGCATGGGCAGCAGAGGGGTGATGCCGATCCCGCCGGCGAGGAAGAGGTACCGCGGCGCGGGCAGCAGCGGGAAGTGGTTGCGGGGGAGCGACACTTGAAGGGCGCGACCCGGGCGGACGTAGTGGTGGATGTACTCCGAGCCGCCACGGCTGAGCGGGTCGTGGCGCACCGCGACGCGATAGCGCTCCCGGTCGGTGGGATCCCCGCACAGCGAGTACGAGCGGGTGAGCCAGTTCGGCAGCGTCAGATCGATGTGCGCGCCCGGGTCCCACGGCGCCAGGGAGCCGGTTCCGTCGCCGCGCAGGACGAGCGAGACGACGTCATCGGCGACCTGGTCGACGCGGTCGACGACGGTGTGCTGGACCTGCATCGCTGTTTCACCTCGGGGCGGTTCGGCGGAGCGGACGGGGCGAGGGAGCATGTGAGGGGGGATCAGTAGAGCGTGCGGTAGGCCTCTTCGAGGCCTTCGTCGATGGTCTTGGGGTCGACGCCGGGGCCCATCTGCGGGGCGACGAGTTCGCCGACCGAGGGCATCTCGTCGGCCAGCGACTGGCTCGCGGGATCCCACAGGCGGGAGCGGACCAGTGCGCGGCCGCAGTGGAAGTAGGCCTGGTCCACCTCGATGACCAGCGCCAGTACGGCCTCCCGGCCCTCGGTGTGCATACGGGCGAGGACATCGGGCTCGTCGGTGACGTACGCGCTGCCGTTGACCCGCAGCATCTCGCGCACCCCGGGGATGAGGAAGCACAGCCCGACCCCGTCGTTCTCCGCCAGGTTGCGGAAGGAGTCGGCGATCTTGTTGCCCGGCCGGTCGGGCATCGCCAGCGTGTGCTCGTCGAGCACCTTCACGAAACCCGGGTAGTCCCCGCGAGGCGAGCAGTCGGCACGGCCCGCCGCGTCCGCCGTCGCAAGCGAGAGGAAGGGGGAGTGCGCGATGAAACGGCGGAAGTGCTCGTCGATACGGTCGCGGATCTTCGCCTCGATCATGCCCTCGGGCATGCCGAGCCGCGCGCGGACTTCGGCGGGTGACAGCCGCCGGGGGCGGACACCGGTCTGCGTCACAAAGGCTCCCTGGGTCTGGAGGGGCGCGGCTCCGACCGCACGCCGATATCGGCCGCGCTCGGCTTACCCGCAGGTCATGGCACTATTGTGAGCAATTACTCGCATCGTGCGCCACTCGCATTCGCGGCGCGGCAAGGAGGGCTGCATGGCAGCGGACCGGCACCCGATCCGGGCACGTAAACAGCCGCGTCAGGCGCGGGCCGAGCTCACCCGGCAGCGCATCCTCGCCGCGGCTGCTCACGTTTTCGCCGAGTACGGGTACGCGGCGGGGACCACGAACCGGATCGCGGAACGGGCGCGGATCTCGATCGGTTCGCTGTATCAGTACTACCCGAACAAGGACGCCATCCTGCTGGAGCTGGTGACCCGTCACCTCGACGCGACGGTGGTCTCGAGCAAGGAGCACCAGGACGCCGAGGAGCCCGCGTCGATCGAGGAGATCATGCGCGGATACGTACGTTCCCTGGTCGACAACCACCTCGACGACCCGAAGCTGTTGCAGGTCATGATGGAGCGGACGCCGCGCGACCCCGAGCTGTTGGAGCGGATGGCCCGGCACGAGCGGGAACAGGTCGCCCACACCCGGGAGTTGCTCGCACGCCACCCCGAGGTCCGCGTCACCGACACCGACGTCGCCGCCCAGCTCGTGGTGTCCACGGCCGGGACCGTCGTCCATCAACTCGTCGCCGCGCCGCGTTCCGTCGACGCCCGCCGCCTCGAGGCCGAACTCGTCGACATGCTCACGCGGTATCTGACGGCCGGGCCCGGGTCACCGCCCACAGGATGAGGGCGGTCGCGCTGATCGCGGCGCCCAGGAGGCAGACGGCCCCCCAGCCCGCGGCCGCGTAGACGGTGGTCGACGCGAGCGCTCCCGTCGCGCTGCCGATCGAGTAGAAGACCATGTAGCCGCCGATCAGCCGCCCGCCCGCGTCGGGGCGAAGGCCGTACAGCAGGCTCTGGTTGGTGACATGGACGGCCTGGACGGCGAGGTCGAGGACGATCGCGCCGACGGCCAGCGCCCACAGCGAGTGCCGGGTGAAGGCGAGGGGCAGCCAGGACACGACGAGCAGGGCCAGTGCCGTGCCGGTGGTGCGCTGGGCGAAGCCGCGGTCGTGCAGCCGGCCGGCCGGGGCGGCGGCGAGCGCGCCCGCCGCGCCCACGAGCCCGAAGGCCCCGATCGCGGTGTGCGTCAGCGACTGGGGAGGTTCGCTCAACGGCAGGGCGACACAGCTCCACAGGGTGCTGAAGGCGGCGAAGACGAGCAGGGCGAGCAGGGCGCGGTGCCTGAACACGCGTTCCTCGGTGAACAGGGTGAGCGTCGAGCGGAGCAGCCGGCCGTAGCCAAGTGCCGGGCGGGGCGCGGTCGTTCGCGGCAGCTCGTGGTGGAGCGCCAGGGTGAGTACGAGCGTGAGCACCGCCGACGTGAGGTAGACCGCCCGCCAGCTCGCGAGGTCGGCGAGCAGCCCGGAGGCCGTGCGGGCGAGCAGGATGCCGATGACCACGCCGCTGGTCACCAGGCCGACGACGCGGCCGCGCTGGGCCGGTCCTGCGAGCGACGCGGCGAAGACCACCAGGGACTGGGTCACCACCGCGAGGAATCCCATCAGGGTCATGGCGATCAGCAGCACCGGCGCGGTTCCCGCGAGGCCCACGGCGGTCAACGCCAGTGCGAGGAGCAGGAGTTGGACGGTGATGAGCCGCTTTCGGTCGATCAGGTCGCCCAGCGGCACGATGAAGAACAGCCCGAGGCCGTAGCCGACCTGGGTCAGGGTGACGACGGCCCCGACGGTGCCCGCGCCGATGCCGAAGTCCTGGCTCAGGGTGGCCAGGAGCGGTTGGGCGAAGTAGACGTTGGCGACCGCCACCGCTCCGGCGAGGGCGAAGAGCAGTGTGGTGCGGCGGGGGAGTGCGCGCGGCGGTGCTTGTCCGGGCGCCTCGGCGGCGCGGGTCGTTTCGTCGCAGGTGGTCACGGCGTGCCTTTCCGATCGGTGGTTGCATCTTGCTACCAGGTGGGAACGTAGCCGTACCTGGTAGCATGTTGCAACCATTGGCGTGGGATGGAGGCAGGCATGGTCAGGCGGACCCGCTTGGACGAGAGCGACTGCCCGGTCGCCCGGTCGGTCGACGCGATCGGCGACTGGTGGTCACTCCTGATCGTGCGCGACGCCTTCGACGGCAGCCGCCGCTTCGGGGAGTTCCAGCGCAGTCTGGGCGTGGCGAAGAACATCCTGTCCACGCGCCTGCGCAGCCTCGTCGCGGGCGGCATCCTCGACGTCGTACCGGCATCCGACGGCAGCGCCTACCACGAATACGTACTGACGCCCAAGGGGATGGACCTCTTCCCCGTCATCGTGGCGCTGCGGCAGTGGGGCGAGAGTCACTTCTTCGAGCCCGGTGAACCGCATTCGGAGCTGGTCGACCGGCGCAGCGGCCGTCCGCTCCGTGCCCTCGAAGCCCGCTCCGCCGACGGTCGGCGCGTCGGTCCCGACGACACCGTGGTGCACAAGACCGACCGGGACGCGGCACCGAACGCGCCGCGGTAGACCGCCGGAAAGGCGGCCTGCCCCGCCGGAGCGCGTATCGGTGAGATGACCGATGTGCGCGGGGCGCGGGCCTCGGCATAGTCCTCGGAAGATCGTTCGCGGGTCGCCGTGGCGCACCCGTCGTGTGAAAGGACCTTCCATGGACACGTATGCGGACCTGGTGTTCTTCGGCGGCCCGGTGGTCACCGTCGACGCGGAGTTCTCCGTCGCCTCGGCCCTGGCGGTGACCGGCGGGATCATCAGCGCGGTCGGCGGGCGGGACGACGTCGCACCGTACATCGGACCGGCCACCCGCGTCGTCGACCTGCACGGCGCGACGCTGCTGCCCGGCATCAACGACTCCCATCTGCACGGTTGCGCCTTCGGCATGTCGACGCCGCCGCTCTCCCTCGACCTCGGCCACCCCGCCGTGTCCTCCCTCGCCGACGTCGCCGAAGCGGTACGGGAGGCCGTCGAGCGGGCCCCTGCCGGACAGTGGACGACGGGGCACGGCTGGGACACCGGCTACCTCGACGAGTGCGTCGCCGATCCGTCGCGACTGCCCTCGCGGCACGACCTCGACGCCGTCAGCCCGGACCACCCCGTCGTCCTGTACTCCTTCTCCGGGCACGCCACCTGGGTCAACTCCAAGGCGCTCGCGCTCATCGGGATCGACCGTGACACCGTCGCACCGCCCGGCGGCGCCATCGTCACGGACGAGACGGGGGAGCCGACCGGGCTGCTGCACGAAGGGGCCCAGGCCCTCGTCCAGAACGCGCTGCCGCCGCTCAGCCGGCAGGAGCGGACCGACGCGATCAAGTCGGCCCTCGCCGCGCTCGCCCGGCTCGGCGTGACCAGCTACACCGAGCCCGGGCTCGGCCCCGGCGGCGACGGCATCATGCGGGGCGCGCTCGGCGCGGAAACCCTCGACGTCTACCGCGGCCTGCTGGCCGACGGCGAACTGACCGCCCGGCTCGGCGTCCTGCTCCTGCCCACCGGAATGACCAGCACCGCCGAGGAGTTCGCCCGCGCCCTCACGGTCCTCACCGCGCTCGGCGCGCCCGACGACGCCGACCCGCGCCGCCTCGCGATCCACGGCGTCAAGGTCTTCGCCGACGGCATCGTCCCCAACAAGACGGCCTGGATGCACGAGCCGTACGTCGGCGGCGGCTGCGGCTCCCTGTGCGTCGGCGGCGAGACCGACGCCGAGCGGATCGCCGAGATCGACGCCATGATCCGTCACGCCCATGCCGCAGGGCACCAGTTGGGCGTCCACGCCACCGGCGAACGGGCCTGCGACACCGTCGCGGACGCCTTCGCCGCGGCCATGGCCGAGCACCCGCGGCCCGACGCCCGCCACTACGTCATCCACGGCGACTTCCTCACCGCGCACAGCATGAAGGCGCTGGCCGCACACGGCTTCGGCGTCAACATGAACCCCACCATCAAGTGGACCGTCGCCGATATGGAGGAGGAATTCGTCGGCGCGGCCGGGGCCGCCTACGCCTGGCCCTACCGCGATGCCATCGACGCCGGGGTGCGGGTCGCGAGCGGGTCCGACGCTCCCGTCACCCACCCGGACTGGCGCCAGGGCGTCGCCACCATGGTGCTGCGCGAGTCGAAGGCCGCGGGACGGGTCAGCGGCCCCGAGCAGCGCATCGGCCTGGCCGAGGCGATCCGTACGTACACGATCGACGCGGCCTGGCAGGACTTCGCCGACGACTGGAAGGGCTCCCTGGAACCGGGCAAGGTCGCCGACCTCTGCGTACTCGACGGAGACCTGCTCGGCGCCGACCCCCACGACATCCCGCGGATGCCCGTCGTCCTCACCGTCGTGGACGGGCAGGTCGTGCACGACAATCTGCGCGATTGACGTACCCCGGGTACCTGATCATTCTTGGGGCATGGCGGCGGAGCGGAGCACGGCGGACATCCTGGACGCGGCCGTCCAGGTCCGCGCGGCGGCCAGAAGTGCCACCAGCGGTGCGACCGGCGTCGACACGGTGCTTGCCGCGCTGTCGGAGGTGATGGAGTACGACCACGCCTCCCTGACCCGGTGGGATGCGCGGCGCCGCCGCCACACCACCCTGGCCGGGAGCTACCCGGACGACGCCACCGCCTACATCGAGTCCCGGCTGCACCTCGACCCGATGTTCGACGTGCTGCACAGCCCGGTGCGCGGCGGTCTCTGGCTCACGGACGTCCCCCGCACGCTCCTGGCCGCATCCCCGGGATTCCAGGAGGTGCTGTCCCCCCTCGGCATCGAGGGCGGGGTGGCCCAGTGCCTGTTCGCCGCCGACGGCCGCTACGTCGGCATGCTCAACATCAGTACCCGCCGACCACGGCGCACGCCCGACGCGGCGCGCGCCGTGGTCACCCTGCTCACCGAGGCCCTCACGGCCACCGTCGACCCCGGCGCGGATGCGCCGCCGGAAGCGGAGTCCGAGGCCGAGGTCCCCGCCGCCGCACGCCGGCCCGGCGGGCTCTCGCCGCGTGAACTCCAGGTACTGGCCGAACTCACCGCGGGCCGCACCAACCGGGAGATCGCCGAGCGGCTGTACATCACGCCGCGCACCGTGGGCACCCACATCGAGCACATCCTCGCCAAGCTCGACCTGCCCAACCGCGCGGCCGCCGCCGCCCGGGCCGCCGCGTGGGGCATCGAACCGGCCCGGTGACGCGAGCCCGCGGGGCCGTGCGCGAAGCTGCTGGAGCAGACGCTCATGGTTCCGGCCTCGGTCTGCGCCCTGGCCACTCGCCCTGCTGCCGACCCGTCGGACAAGCCCTAGCCGTGGAACGTCGTGGTCGCCGCCAGGTCCGCGCGGCCGGTGCTGACCCGGTTCACCGGCGCGGTGTCGTCGGCGTACCCGAACGAGACCCCGACGAGCAACGTCCCCTCGCTGATGCCGAGTTCGCCGCGCACGATGTCGGCGTAGAAGCTGAGCAGCCCCTGCGGACAGCTGGCTACGCCGTACGCGGCCATCGCCAGGAGCAAGGTCTGCATATAGGCGCCGACGTCCGCGGCCGGGCGTGCGTCGGTGCTGCCGGAGGAGACGAAGAGGAACGCGACGTGCGGCGCGCCGTAGAACCGCAGGCTCTCGGCGTCGTAGGCCGCACGCGCCGCGGAGTCGTCGCGGCCGATGCCCAGCGCGCCGTAGAGCTCGGCGCCGAAGGCGGTCCGCCGGTCCTGCTGCACCGGTGCGTACATGTCGTCTCGGTAAGGGAAGTCGGCGGAGACGCGGCGCGCGGCGTGGGCCGCCTGCAGCGCGTCCGCAAGGCGGTCGCGCGGTGCGCCGCTGACGACCTCCGTGCGCCACGGCTGCGTATTGGAGTTGGACGGCGCGGCACCGGCCAGCGAGAAGATCGCGCGCATCGTCTCCGGGGCCACGGCGTCGGGCCGGAACGCGCGCACGGCGCGACGGCCGCGGATCAGCCGCTCCGCGTGACCACTCAGCTCGGTGTGACAGGACCGACTCATGACGTACTCCTCACTCACGCACAAGGTAAACGGCATCGTTTACTGGAACGGCCGCGACTCTACCCACTCACCACTCCGTAAGTAAACGTCGCCGTATACTTGGCGCATGAGTGCGGCATCGGGGAAGAAGGCGGAAGCGACCGCGGGGACGGCGGGACGGCCGGGGCGGGGCGCGCGGGAGCGCATCCTGACCGCCGCCAACCGGCTGTTCACGGACCAGGGCATCACCGCGACCGGCATGGAACAGATCGCGGAGGCGGCGCCGGTGTCCAAGCGCACCCTCTACGCCCACTTCCGGACCAAGAGCGACCTCGTGATCGCTCACCTGCGGGCACTCGCGGCGTCGGGGCACACCCTCGAAAGCGTGCTGACCCGCGAGGACCTCGACCCCCGCGAGCGGATCCTCCGGCTCTTCGACCCGCCCGCCGCGGACGTCTCCCCGGTGCGCGGCTGCCCGTTCATCGACGCGGCGGTGGAGTTCCCCGACCCCCGGGACCCGATCCACGCCTACGCCCGCGAACAGAAACTGCTCATGACCCGGTTGGTCACCGCGCTCGTCACGGACCTGGGCTGCGCCCGACCCGCCGCGCTCGCCGAGCAGTTGGTGACCCTCGCGGACGGCGCCGCGAGCCGCGCCATGGTCCTTGACGAGGCGGACTACGGCCGCCACGCACGAGCGGCCGCAGAAATCCTCCTCGCCCACGCGCTGCCCCCGGGCCGCCGTTCCGGCTAACCGGCCCCGATGGCGCGCCGTGCGGTGTCGAGGAAGGCGATCCGGGCCTGCGAGAGGTTCTCCTTCGCGTCCCTGACGAGGTCGTTCTGCGTGTGGATGCGCCGTGCGAAGGTCGCTTCGATGGTGCTGTTGATCAACTGGGTCTGCGCGGTCGCGAGAGTGAGGTGGTTGGTGAGTACGGGGTCGTTCACGAGGCTCCGCAGCCCTGAGGCCCACGCGGCGCTCACGAGGAGCGGGTTGGTCTCACCGCTCTCGGCCGTCGTGGCCACCAGGTCGTCGCCCATGTCCATGTACTGCTGGATCTGCTGAAGACTCGATGCGGGCCCGCTGAGCAGATCACCGGTTCCGGCCAGCAGCTGCCTGAGCTCGGCCACGCCGCTGTCGTCCGCCGCCTCTCCCTCGGTGTCATCGGGGGCCGAGACCTGCGCCAGGAGTTCCTGGATCATGCCGGTCACCCCGAGCAGCCCAGGGAGCGCTGTCTGGGCGGACGACAGCAACACCAGAGGGTCCTCGGTCTGCCCGTCCTGGTAGGCCTGCACCGCCGTCTGCAGCTGGAGGAGCGGGGCGAGCTGGAGGAGGGGCTCCGCCATGACCTTGAGTTCGGGATCGTCCGCGACCGCGGCCCGCAGATCGGCTATCGCCTCCGGGGCGATCGACGGGTCCTCGAAGGCCGTCATGATGCGCAGTACGGCCGAGATCACCGATGTCCCGTGCAGGGCGTCGGCCACGTCGGTGGCGAACTCGGGGAGCCCGAACGGGGCGGCGAGCCGGGCGTAGGCGGTGTCGAGGTCCTCCACGGCCGCCGCGGCCCGCTGCTGCGCGGCCTGGTCCTGTCGGCTCTGGTGCGCCATGAGCGAGCGCTGGACGCAGGCCGCGTCGAGGCGCAGGAGTTCCCCGACACCGGCGAGCGCGGTGTCGTAGAGGTGCTGCCCGGCAGTGGTGACGTCGTCCGGGCCGTGGAGCGCGACCGCGGGCAGGGCGTTGTGCAGTGCGCTCAGCTTCTGCCGCAACGGTTCGTACAGGGCCGGGTCGAGCCGCTTGCGCGCTTCGACGTCCCTGCGGCGCGTGTGGGCGTAGTCGGGCCGAACGACCGCTTCCCACACGGTGTTCGACTCCTCGATGAAGGCGGTGGCCGCGTCCGCCAGGACCTGTGAGGCGCCGCGGCGCTCCGCGCGCAGCCATTGCTCGTGCTGGTCGGCGGCCTGACGGCGGGCGACTCCTCGTCCCACCGGGTAGGCGATCGCTGCGGTGATGACGGTCGCGGGCACGCCGATGACAGCGGCCAAGACTTCGGACTCCATGACTGGAGATCATCGCGTACGAGGGTTCCCCTGTCAGGAACACGGGGGAGGGGGAGCGGCCGCCGTGCCGAACACCGCGCCGGACAAGGGAAGGTGATCGGCCGTCAAAGTCGATTGTCAGTGCCTCCCCATAGAGTGAAGACATCACTCGGGGAGCTTCTGAGGGGGAGTAAAAACGTGTCCGCAAACAGGATCCAGCACAAGGTGAATCACGTCGCGCTGGTAGTGGACTGTTCCGGTTCCATGCGTCCGCACCAGAGCCAACTCATCCGCGTCGTGGATGAGTTCGTGGCGGGATTGAAGGCCGAATCGGACAGCCTCGGCCATGAGACGCGGATCAGTCTGTACTCCTTCGACCACAGGGTGGAGAACCTGGTCTGGGACATGGACGTGAAGCATCTCCCGTCGATGCGCGGCCTGTACCGGGTCAACAATGGCGCCACGGCCCTCATCGAGGCTTCTCTGAAGTCTCTGGACGACCTCGGCCATATCTGGGAGGAATACGGCGAGCACAGCTTCCTCCAGATCGTGGTGACGGACGGCGAGGAGAACGCCTCGGGCGGCGACCGGCGGCACGACGGCGACCCTGCCGTACTCGGCCCCTGGCTCGACAGGATCACCGCGACGATGGGCGGCCTTCCGGGGCACTGGACTTCCGCGATCCTCGTGCCGAACTCCCTGGCCAAGCGCACCGCCCAGAACTACGGCTTCCCGGCGGGGAACATCGCGATCTGGGACGCGGACTCCCAGAAGGGCGTCGAGGAGGCGATCGGTACCGTGCGAGCCGCGGCCACCAGCTTCCTGCGGGGCCGCGAGCAGGGTGTGCGCGGCACAAAGAATCTGTTCGCCGTCGGCCAGGACATATCGGTCGACGAGGTGCGGGCGAACCTCGAACCGATTCCGGCGGACAAGTACCGGCTCCTCAAGGTCGACAAGGAGATCGAGATCCGCCCCTTCGTCGATTCGCATCCGGGCGTGACGTACGAACGCGGGGCGTGTTACTACCAGTTGGGCGCCAGGGCCCAGGTCCAGCAGAACAAGGAAGTCATCGTGGTCGAGAAGAACACCGACCGCGCCTATACGGGCGACGCGGCGCGCAGCCTCCTGTTCGGCACGGGGATTCAGGGAACCGTCTCCGTAAAGGCGGGAAACAACCCCGAGTTGGAGGTGTACGTGCAGAGTCGTTCCGTGAACAGGAAGCTCAAGCCGAAGACGCGTCTGCTCATCATGCTCTGAAATCGAAGAGCGGCTTTTCCTGGAACAACTGCCTTTCCCACTCAGCCGGTGTGGAGAACCCGGAAGCGATGGGAGGCCGCCGGATCCCGGTCGACGACCTGGACCGGCGGCCAGGCCCATTGCCACACGCTGATGCCGGGCGTGCGGGAGAACCGGATCGGCCCACGGGTGCCCTCGACCGCGACGCGCGGCCAGGCTCCGGCGATCCGCGCCCGGTCCGTGCCGTGCGAGCGCAGCACGTCGGCGAGGACGGCGATCGTGTCGTAGCCCTCGAAGGCGACGAAGGAGGGCGCCCCGGCCAGCCGTTCGCGCAGGGCCGTCCCGACGCGCGCGCCGAGTGGGGTGAGGTGCTCGGGCAGGTAGCGCAGAAACGGGATCGCGGCACCGTCGTCGCCCAGAAGGCCCGCCCATTCGGGGAACTCCGGTTGCCCTGCCGGAGCACCGATGAGGATCTCGGCCAGGCGCGGGTCGTGGCGGACGGACGTGACGATCGACACCGCCGGATCCGGGAGGCCGGCCAACAGGAGGAGGGCTGTCGCGCCATGGCCGACGAGTGCGTCGCACACCGCGGCCGGGTCGAGTTCGCGGGTGTCGAGTTCGATGACGCTGCCGCCGCGGGGAGCGAGATGGTCCCGCAGGATGCGGGTCCCGGAAGCCCAGTAGACACTCGGCTGGGTCGCCACGGCGATGCGCCTGTGGCCCGCGCCGAGGAGGAAGTCCGCGTAGATCCGCCAGCCGTGGGACTGCGCAGGGGCGAGGCGCGCGACCCATTCCGTCGGCTGGTCGGTGAGCGCGTCGATGACCGTCGACGAGCAGAGGTACGGCAGGCCGAGTTCATCGGCCCTGGTGGCAACGGCACGGGCGACGACGCTGTGATACTCCCCGACCAGGGCGACCACGCCCAGGCGGGCCAGCTCGTCCACGGCAGCCGCGGCCCTCCCCGGATCGGCCGCGGTGTCGCGAACCACCAGCTCGAGTGGCCTTCCACCGACCCCACCGGCGTCGTTCACCTCGCGGACGGCCAACTCGATTCCGGCGAGCAGGTGTTGGCCCGCCTCGACCCAGCCGGGCCGGGACAGCGGTACGAGAGCGCCGATCTGCGTGAACGTCATGGGCGCCGAGAGTAGTTGAGCCGAGAACGGCCGACGTCGGCGCCCCCGGCGGTCACTGATACGGGACGACGATGCCCGCCGCGCGCAGATTCGCCTCGACCAGCGCGTTCAACCGGGCGATGGACGGCGACTGCTCTTCCCGGTGGTGGTTGACCAGGCCGTACCGGGAGGCGGCGTCGGACTGGTCCTGGAACCCGGTCGGCATCGCGAGCAGCGCGCGGTCGGCCAGCAATCTGTCGGACACCGCGGAGGCCAGCTCCGCGATCCGCGGGTCGTCCGGATCCCAGGACGTCACCTCCCAGCTGAGCTTGGTCAGCTCGACGAACTCGGGGTCCTCCAGCCAGTGTTCGAGCCAGGCCAGAAAGCTGTCGAAGACCTCGGGGACCAGCGCACGGGCCAGCACCAGGGCCTCCCGTTGCGTGGCCACGTAGTCGGGGCTGAAGCCGTGTTCGGTGAGTCGTGCCAAGGCCGCGCAGGCCCGGTCGGGCAGCAGGGCCCGGTCCCCATGGGCGAGCCGGTGCAGTGTGTCGCGGCGCGCGACGAGGTCCGCGATCTGCTCGGTGAGCCGACGGTGGACGTCGTCCAGAGCGGTGGCGAACCGCTCGGGATCGGCGTCGAGCAGATCACCGGCCTCGGCCAGCGGCACCCCGGCCCCGGCGAGCGTCCGGACCTGGACAAGGCGGAGCAGGTCGGCCGACCCGTAACGCCGGTATCCGGAACTGTCGCGCTCCGGCTCCTGGACCAGGCCGAGCCGGTGATAGTGCCGCACGGTCTTGATCGTGACGCCTACGAACGCCGCCGCCTGACCAATCGTCAGCCCACCTGCCATCGGCTCAGCGCACCTCCAGATAGCGGGCGATCACAGGGGCCGAGAGTAGCGCGCACGTGTCCGGGCGCATCACCCCTCCACGGAGGCCGACACGGGAAGGACTTGAGGTTGACCTTGGGTCAGGGTGCACGCTCGACGCATGCCCACCTCGACAGAGGCAACGGCAGCCCCCAGGGCCACCGTTGCGCCTTCGAGCTGCGCGAAACAGCCACGGCCACGAGACGAGGAACGACCATGAACGAGTCCCTCCACACCACCGACGACGCCGCCACTGTCGGACCGGAACGCCCGGAACTGCAGCAGGCCCTCCAGGAGATCGTCGACTCCGGATTCGCCGGACTGCAGGTGCGCGTGCACGACGAGCGGGGCCAGTGGACCGGCAGCGCCGGGGTACGCAAGCTGGGCGAGACCGCCAAGCCGCCGACCGACGGGCACTTCAGGATCGGCAGCATCACCAAGACCTTCACCGCGGCGCTGGTGCTGCGACTGGTGGCCGAGGGCAAGTTCGGCCTCGACGACGCGGCGGCCGAGCACCTGCCCGAGTACGGCCTCGACCCGCGGATCACCGTGCGGATGCTGCTCCAGCACACCAGCGGCTTGTTCAACTTCACCGGCGAGGTCTACGAGGACGGGACCATCGTGTCCGGTGTGGTTCCCGGGGTGGGCAAGGAGTGGATGGACAACCAGTTCCGCACCTACCGCCCCGAGGATCTGGTACGGCAGGCGTTGGCCAGGCCCGCGCGGTTCGAGCCGGGCGCTGACTGGAGCTACTCCAACACCAACTACGTATTGGCCAGGCTGCTCATCGAGAACGTCACCGGCCGCTCCTACGACGAGGAGATGCGGCGGCTGATCCTGGATCCGCTCGGACTGACCGGCACCGTGACGCCGGGCACCTCGCCGGAGATCCCCGAGCCGCACGCCCACGGCTACTACGGGTACGACGACGCCGGGGAGTGGAAAGTGGCCGACACCACGCTGTTCAACCCCTCCTGGGCGTCCACCGGCGGAGACATGATCTCGACCAGCAAGGACCTCCACACGTTCTTCTCCGCGCTGATGAGCGGCAAGCTCCTGCCGGCCCCACTGCTGGCCGAGATGCGCACACCGCACCCCAAGGTGGGCTACGGCCTGGGGGTGTTCGTGGAGAAGACGGCGGGCGGCGGCACCATCTACCAGCACAACGGCGGCTTCTGGGGCTGGGCGGCGCTGATGTACAGCACGCCCGACGGCAGCAAGACCCTGACCGGCTCACTGACCTGCGGGGACGCCGAACTCGACTGGACCGCCATGGGCGAGGCGTTCGAGAAGGTGAAGCAGCGGCTCGTCACGCAGGTGTTCGGCGACGGGCCGGACGAGCAGGCCGGGCCGCCGACGGCCTGAGGGCATGACGGCCTGAGGGCATGACGGACTGAGCGCATAGGGTGTCGGGATGTCGCTGAGTCACATAGCCCTCTCATCCGGCCGTTCGATCGAGCTCACCGAGCTGCGGATGTCTTCGACGTACGGCGGGATGCTGGAGGGCTACCCGTGCAAGCCCATCAACGACATGAAGGTCACCGGTCTCCGGCGGAAGGCGGAGCAGGAGTTCCCCTCCCTGCCGGTCCATCTCGTTCCGCCCTCCCGCGAATACCCGGACCAGACCCCCGGCGCCTTCGGCCCTGTCGAGGTGCTGCCTCCCGTGGCCTGCACCGGCCTCTTCCGCTCGACCGCGGTCGCCCCTGAACTCGACCCGGTGCTGCACCGTTCCGCCCTCGTCGTGGTCTGGTTCCAGCCCGTCGCGGATGTCCCGTCGGGCGAGGACGCCGACCCTGCGCTGCGCAGCATTCGCTGGGACGAGCTGTCCCAGGACGACGAGCTCTAGCCCCGTACTTCGCGGGTCGTTGATGCGTTTGGTGTGACCGGTTCGGTGGCGTCCTGGGCCGGTGGTCCGGCGGTTGTAGCGTGGCTTGGTGAGAAGCGACGTATATCGGGATGTGGGCGAGGCCGCGTGGTCGTGGGTGCTGGACCACGTGCGCGAGGACGCGGGCCCGTGGCTGGTGCAGGCCGTGGTGGAGAGCGGTCCTGAGGCCACGTCACCTGCCAAGGACCGCGACTCGCTGTACGCGGGGATCGCCGGCCTGGCCCCGGTGCTGGCCGAGATCGCGCAGTACCGGGAGCTGGGCGTGCGGGAAACGGCGCTGGCGACCGGCATCGTGACCAGACTGTCGGCACAGGCCGGGCAGCGAACGGAACCCTCGCTGTACGACGGCCTCGCGGGCGACGCGACGGCGCTCGGACTGCTCGCCCCGGGCGAGGAAGTGGTGGCGCTGCGGCGGCTGGCCGCCCTGGCGACCGGCGACGGATGGAAGACCACGCTCGACTTCGTCCCGGGCTCCGACGCGCCCCTCACCGACGTCGTCATGGGCACCGCGGGCGTGGTGATGACGGCGGTCTGGGCGAAGAGCGAGTTCACCGACGCGATCGCGACGACGGGAGGCGAGGCCCTGCTGCGGGCGGCGGACCGCACGGAGGCGGGCCTCGACTGGGGTATGACACCGGGGGCGGCGTCGAGGGCGCCGAACTACTCGCACGGAACCGCTGGGATCGCGGCCGCTTTGGCGGTCGCGGGCGCCGCCCTGGACCGCGAGGACTTCGTCGAGGCGGCGGTCGCGGGCGCCCGGCACGTCCTCTCGGTGGGGTCGTTGAAGGATGCGGGCTTCGTCGTCCCGCACACGATCCCGCCGTCGCGCCGGGAGGTGGAACCGGTGACGTACACGTGGTGCCACGGCCCGGCGGGCACCTCGCACCTGTTCACCGCGCTGGCGCACGCAGGGGTCACCGAGGTGGCTGGCCACGACGTCGACGAACTGCGGCACCGCTGCATGACCTCGATCCTCACCTCGGGTGTGCCGGAACGCCTCCGTCCCGGCTTCTGGGACAACGACGGCCGCTGCTGCGGAACGGCGGGCGTCGGAGACGTCCTGCTGGACGCGGCCCAGGACTGCCGGGTGCCGGAGAGGAGACAGACCCTGCTGCGGGCCGCGCACAGGATGGGTGACGCGTTGGTCGACCGGGTCATCAGGGATGACGCGGGCGCCCGTTGGCGCTTTCTGGAACACCGCGAGGACCCGCCGCTGCTGCCGCCCGGCACGGCGTGGATGCAGGGCGCGGCAGGCATCGCGGCCTACCTTCTGCGCCTCGCCCGATACGGCGAGACCGGCCCCGACGCCCCGGTCGTCGACCGCCCGGACCAGTGGTGGGCCGTGCCGGCACACCTGCGCACTACACGCACGGGTGCATGAGCGACCAAGTCGCGCTCACCGGCCATGGCCCGCAGGTCCTTCATCGCGCCGACGGCCTGGCTGACCTCGGCCGCACCACCGCCGAAGACCCGGGCGTGGAGCGGGATGCTGCCGTCGGCCGACACCGCGAGCCCGGCCTGGACCTGCTTGAGGTCAAAGCGCCGGTCCTTGGGATGCCCGTGGCCGATGACGGGGAAGTCCTCGTCCTGGCCCTCAGCCGGGAAGGCCCCGTGCGCGGACACGCTGGTCATGTCCCAGTGCATCCGGGCCACGTCGATCCCGAACTCACCGCTCGCCCGCGCCTCCTCCACCGCCCAGCACCTGGCCCAGTCCTCCACCCGCACCAGCGGCGCCGGCGAGGTCAGCCGGTTGGCCACCAACGCCACACCCCCCGCCCAGGACACCACCGAACCGGTCACACCAAACGAATCGACGACCCGCGAAGTACGGGTCTGGCGGCGGTCCCCTAGGCCGGGTTGAGATCGGCGCGGTGCAGGTCGTGGTCCGAGTAGGGCGTGAGATGTACGTCGTGCTCGCGTGGGGTGATGCCGCGCAGGAAGATGTAGTCGAACTTGCTGAACCAATCGGTGGTCGGCTTGCAGGTTCCGCCGGTCAGGGGGCGGCATCCGGGGTCCGCGTCCGTGGCGAGGGCCCAGATCCTGCTGAGTTCGGGGGCTTCCGGCACGGCGTTGAAGTCGCCGAGAACGATGGCGCGGTCGTGCCGGGCGACTGCCGCGGCCAGTACGCGGGTCTGCTTCGATCGGACGGCTTCCTGGCTCCGTTGGGCGAGATGCGTGTTGAAGACCCGGACGGGCTGGCCGCCCACGGTGGTGGTGACGGCCATGTATCCGCGGTCCTCGGATCCGCCGTCGGGGTATTCGACGTTCACGCGATGCGTCATCGGAGCCGCTGACAGAATCGCCTGGCCGAAGGCCCCCGGGCTCCACGGCCAGCCCCCGCAGCGGCTCCGGTTGCGAAGAACCGAGCCGTACTCGACGTGGTAGACGAGCCCGTACAAGTGCTCCAGATGATCCCGGATCATTTCGACGTCACGCACGCAGGCTTCTTGCAGGCCGATGATCTGGGGCGCGTATGTGGCGATCTCCGCCGCCCGGCCGACGTTCTGCCCGCTCTTGTTGCAGGGGTTGCAGATGTTCCACGTCATGACCCGGTTCGGTACGACGGCTTCGGGGGCGTCGGCGGGCAGTGGCCTTGCGATGAGGTCGGCGTTCGGCGCGCTGGGGCCGACGAGCGCCACGCAGGCCATGATCAGGGCGGCCGCGAGCATCCGCGCACCTGTTCCGGTCACCGTCGCCTCCTCGAAGTAGAGGCACATCGCATCACATGTCGTCACCACGCACCCAGGGGGACTGTCCACGGGGTAGCCGGTTCCGGCGAGCCGAGCCCCGCTTGATCAGAGATTACGTAATGACGTAATCTCTGATCGCGGCTGGTGAGTTGGCTCTCCAGAAGCGGACCCCTGCGCCCGACCAGCAGGCGTCCCGACCGGCAGTCCGGGCTGAACGGGCCCCAGGACGACGGATTCTGAGCGCTCGACGGACAACCGGCCCCAACGAGAAGCGACCAACGGGGGAGTAACCCATGGACCGGAGAACGTTCCTTGCTGTGGCGACGGCGGCTGCGGGTGCCGGTGTGGCACTGGTGCCCGGCAACGCCGCCGCGGCCGACGGATTGCCCGCGCTGGTGCAGCGGTACCTGGACCGGGCCCTTGCCGCAGGCAGCCCGAGCGTGATCTGCGGCGTGATCCGCGGTCGGCACACCTACGTCAAGGGCGCGGCCGCGGCTTCCCCGGTGCCCGACGGCCGGACGGTGTTTCAACTCGGCTCCATCACCAAGACCTTGACCGCCACGGCTCTCGCCCGCGCCGTGCGCGAGGGCAGGACCCGGCTGGACGCGCCACTCGTGCTGCCCGCCCGGTTTCGCGTGCCGCGCAAGGGGCCTCGGCGGATCACCCTCGCCGACCTGGCGACCCACACCTCCGGCCTGCCCTCCCTGCCGCCGAACCTGCTCGCCGGAGCGGATCCGTACGACCCGTACGCCCACTACACGTTGGACGACCTGGCCGCCGGGCTGCGCAAGACGACGCTGAGCACCGAGCCGGGCAAGGTGCACGCGTACTCGAACCTCGGGTTCGGCCTGCTCGGCCAGGCGCTGGCCTTCGACGACGTCGACGCGATGCTGCGGCGCCAAGTGGCCGCACCGCTCGGCCTGGTGGACACGACGACGACCCTGCGGCCCGACATGGCGTCCCGCAAGGCCGTCGGGCATCTTGAAGGCGAGCCCGTGCCCGACTGGCGCGACCACGTTCTCAGCGCGGCGGGCACCTCGATGTACAGCACCGCCGATGACATGGTGCGCTTCCTGAACGCCCAGCTGCGGCCCGGGCGTTCGCCGCTGCGGGACGCGATCGAACTGACTCAGCGGCCACGGTTCACCGTGGACCGCACGCTGCGGCTCGGGCTCGGCTGGCACCTGAGCTCGCTGCCCGGTGGCCGGACCATGACCTGGCACAACGGCGGCACCGGCGGATTCAGTACCTGCGCGGCGTTCATCCGGGAGAGCGCCACCGCCGTGGTGATGATGGTGAACACCTTCAGCGAGGAGACCGGGACCGCCGCGCGCCCGGTAGACGCCCTCACCATGAGCCTGCTCGGCGAGCTCGACAAGTCCTGAACCGTCCCGGCCGCGCGAACTCCCCTTGCTCGTCGCCCCTATGGGCCCGGCGGCCACACCAAGTCGACGAACTCCCGCACGGACGCGTCGACACCTTCCCGGTCGCCGGTGGCGAGCAGGTCGAGCAGGGCCCCGCGGATGAACGCGAGCGCCATCCGCGCCCGGGCCGGGGGCAGTCCGGCGAAGAGGGACTCGTCCGCGAGCCACGACGACACGATGCCGTCCAGCACCGGCGCCACCGACTCCTGTCCGGCGAGCCCGGCCCCGTACAGCTCGAAGAACAGCCGCTCGTACGGGGCCAGGGCCGGGTCGGACAGCAGCCGCCAGAACTCGATCGCCATGTCGCGGGGCGTACGCGACCGCAGTGCGGCCAGCGCCGCACGCTGACGCTCCTCCACCGCGCGTACGACGGCGACGAGCAGCGCGTCCCGCGTGCCGAAGTGGTAGATCAGCATGCGGTGACTCGTCCCCGCGCCGGCCGCGATCTGCCGCAGGCTGCGATCGCCCACCCCGGCCTCGGCGAGATAGGTGATGACGCGGTCGAGAAGGTCTGTCCTTGGCATGTACCAGATGGTACGTTCGGCCGCATGAGGCATGCCGTGACCATGGCGATCGACGCGCCGGCCGACCAGGTGTGGCGCACGGTCCGGGACGTCGAGCGCTGGCCGGACTGGACGCCGACCGTGACCGGGGTCCGCCTCCACGGCGGCGGTGACATCGAGCAGGGCAGCGTAGTGACGGTCCATCAGCCGAAGCAGCCGGTCCGCGAGTGGACCGTCACCGAGCTGGTCGACGGCACGTCGTTCACCTGGGTCAGCAGGAGCCCGGGACTGCGCCTCGCCGCGGGGCACGTGGTGAGAAGCGCGGGCGGTCCGACCACGGTGGAGCTGACGTTCAGCGTCGCGGGGCCGCTCGCCCCCGTGGCAAAACTGCTGGCGGGCAAGGCGATCCGGCTGGCGGTCGACACCGAGGCGGCGTCGCTCAAGAAGTGGTGTGAAAACACGTCGAGTTGATCGCGGGCGGGGTCACCCGGCGCCACGCGCACCCGGGAATC
>NZ_JBHYJI010000011.1:43985-90210 GCF_042740435.1 Streptomyces sp. NPDC059002
GCTCCGGGAATCGCTCCGGGAATCGCTCCGGGAATCGCTCCGGGAATCGCTCCGGGAATCGCTCCGGCGGAGCGCCGCCCTCCGTCGGCCACGCCCGGACGTCCACGGTCAGAAAGGGCTCGCTGACCACGGCCGAGGGCGTCGCCCCGGTGAACGCCAGGACGTCCCGGTGCAGATGGGACTGGTCGAAGTAGCCGCCGTCCGCGGCGACTTGTGCCACGCCGTCGCCCGCGACCAGACGATGCACCGCATGGTCGAAACGGATCAGCTTCGCTGCCTGTTTGGGCGGCATGCCGGTCTGCGCGCGGAACCGGGACCACAGGCGCTTGCGGCTCCAGCCGAGTTCGAGCGCCAGCCGGTCGATCCGGGCCCGGCCACGGCTCGCCATGATCTGGTCCCACGCCCAGGCCACTTCGGGATCCACCGGCGACCGCGCCTGACGTCGGCCCGCGAGCAGCGCGCCGGCCAGTGCGAAACGCCCCTGCCACGAAGGGACTTCACCGAGCCGCTCGCACATCCGCGCCGCCTCCCGGCCCCACAGATCGTCAAGGGGCACGGCGGAGCCGGTCAGTTCGGCGGGAGAGACGCCCAGGACCGCCCGCGCGATCAGCGGCGACAGGCGCACCTGCACGCACTCGACCTGGTCCGCCGACGCCCGGACCGTGCCGCCGAAACCGAACCCGGGCCCCGCGACGACACTTCCGCGGTGCCGCCGACCGGCACCGTCGTCCACGACGGACCGGCTCGTCCCGAACTCCAGGACCAGCATCACGGCCGGGTGCGGAACCACCCGCAGGTCACCCGCCCTTGGGCCGGTGACGCGGAACCCGGCCATGTCGACACCAGTCATGTCGGCGCCGGGCCGCTGGATGTGCCTCGGCGGGCGGGCGACATCCCACGCGGCGGATTCGTCCCGCTGATACGGGGTGGAGCGCATGGCCCCATGCTACGCAGCCCTCGAAGCGAAACATTCGTCCAATCCGCGGGCGCGAACCGGCGGCGATCGTAGGCGCATGACTCCTTCCGACGAGCAACCGCAGGCGAACGGCGATGCCGACACCACCCAGGAATCGATGCTGTCGCTGGACAACGGCGTCCTGCACGTGTGCCAGGACGGCCCTCGCGACGCCCCCGCCCTTCTGCTCATCCACGGCAGTGCCTCCTCGTCCCGGACATGGGCCCCGCTGACGCCGCTGCTGACCGACTCCCGCCACGTCATCCGGATCGACCTGCCCGGACACGGCAGTTCGTCCGAACCGACCGACCAGGTCTACGACACCTCCGCACAGGCCCGCGCGGTCGCCACGGCGATGGACCGGATCGGCATCGACCACGCCGTCGCCGTCGGCCACTCCAGCGGCGGCTACACCGCCACCGCCCTCGCCGGGCAACGCCCCGATCTGGTGACCGCTCTCGTACTCATCAACTCCGGTCCCGGCATGGACGCCTACATCGCACCGGAGCCCGCGATCGACCCCACGCAATGGCCGCCGACCGACGAGCAGCTCCGCCAGTTCGCGAGCACCGGCTTCCGCGAGGGCTACCAAGTGCCCCAGGAACTGGTCGACGAACTGCGCGGCATGTCGTTCCGTGCCCTCAGTGCGGCCATGCAGGCATCCCGCGCATACCTGCACCAGCAAGCTCTGCCGGACCGGCTCAAGCCCCTCGGCAAGCCGCTTCAGGTGATCTTCGGCGCGCAGGACCGCCGTTGGCGCCCGTCATCCGCCAACGACTACCGCGTCGTTCCCGGCGTACAGATCGACTTCCTGCCCGAGGCGGGCCACTCGCCCCTTCTCGAAGACCCGCCGGGCACCGCGGCCCTGCTGCTGGCCTTCATCGCGCACCACGCGGCGCGGGCACCGAAACCCATCCCTGCCGCGGACTAGGTGACGGTGTGTCAGACAACGGCGAGCCGGTCCACCAGTAGCTCCACCCTGTGCTCGGCGTCCTCCGGGGGCAGCCGTCCCGCCCGGGTGAGGGTGGCGAGGCCGTGCAGGGACGCCCAGAACACCTCGGTGAACAGTTCAGGGACGACGCCGTCCCCGGCGACCTCGCCGAGGCTCTCAAGGAGGGCGGCGAAGGCGTCCTTGAGCTGCCCCGGGGTGTCCTCGTGCGCGAACGCCAGGCCGCCGTCGAGCTGGAAGATGGCGTCGTAGACCGCGGGGTTGCGCGCGGCGAAGTCCAGATAGGCGTGGGCGAGGGCGGTGACGCGGGCGCGCGGTCCTTTCGCCGCACCGGTCGCGGCCCGCACCGCCGCGGCCAACTCGGTGGACCCTTCGAGGGCGACGGCGCCGATGATCTCGCGCTTGCCGCGGAAGTGGCTGTAGAGGACGGGCTGGCTGTACTCGATGCGCTCGGCGAGCCGGCGGGTGGTGACCGCGTCCCAGCCCTGCTGCTCGGCGAGTTCGCGGGCCGTCGCCACGATGAGGCGCTCGCGGCTGGCCCGTTCGCGCTGCTTGCGTTCCTGAACCGACATGATCCGATCCTAGCACTGCTAGACAAGCGAGCGGCAGTAGCGCTAGCGTTGCTTTATCAGCTAGCGACGCTAGATTCCAGGAGGGGGCATCATGCTCAACGCACTCGAGGTCGTGACCACCGTGGTCGTCGGCGTGATGGTGGGGGTGGAGTTCTCCGTCCCCTTCTTCATCAACCCGATCCTCAACGCACTCCCCGGCGACAACGCCCTGCGCGGCCGCACCCACGGGGCCCGGGTGGGTGGCGCCGTGATGCCGTTCTGGTACATCACCTCGCTCGTCCTCGTCGCCGTCTGGGCCGTCGCGGGACGGGACGAACAGGGCACCGGCCTCATCGTCACCGCCGGTGCGCTGCTGATCGTCAGCGTGCTCATGTCGGTTCTGGTGCTCGTCCCGATCAACAACCGGGTCAAGACGTGGGCCGCCGACAACCGGCCGGCCGACTGGAAGGAGCAGCTGCGGCGCTGGGACCGCTGGCACTACGCCCGCGTCGCCGTCATCATCGCCGCCTTCACCCTGCTGGTCGCCGCCCTCGCCTGAGTCCGCGGACCAGGGGAAGATGTCCGCGATGTGGAGTCCGACCCCGCGAGAAGAGACGAAGCGATGACATTGCGTTCCGATACGGCCGAGTTGCTCGCGGGGGCGGGCATTCTCGACGTGGACGTCGACGATGCCGTCGCGGACGAGCACGTGCGGTCGTCCGCGTACCAACGCGTCGTCTCGGTGACCGCTGCCTCGCAGAGCCGCGACCGGGACCGCGCGATCGTGGCCACGATCCTGCGGGACCCCATCGAGATCGTGTCCAAGACGGCGGTGGTCGACCTCGTGGACAGGATCGCGATGAAGGCGACCGGTCCTGTCGAGTTCCAGCAGTGGTCGGCCGGACTGCTGCCGGAGACCGACCGGCTCGAGGCGGAAGGGAACCGCGCGTTCATCCGCCGCCGCATCCACGACTGGCTGTTCTACCTGTCCGTCAAGGACGGCCACGTGCCGACATCCGCCGAGTTGGCGAAGGCCACGGACTGGATGCAGCGCGTCCTCGCCGAGGAGTCGACGTCACCTGCGGTACTCGACCTGCTCGGCGAGTCGGCCCGCACGAAGAAGACACGAAACATCGCGAAGACCCGAGCAGGAAGCCGTCGTCACCGCATGTGAGAGCAGTCGGCATCGGGATCCCGGGTCACGGCGATCACGTCGTCGAGACGGTCGCGCACAGCGTGCAGGTCGGTGATCCGCTGGTCGATGCGGGCACGCTCGGCTTCCAGCTGGTCCAGGAGCGCCGGATGCGGTTCACCCGAGTCCACGCACGGCAGCACCTGGCGGACCACTCGGCTCGGGAGGCCCGCGGCGTACAGCTGTTGGATGAGCTGGACCCGGCGGACGGCCGTGTCGGGGTAGTGCCGCTGGCCGCCGGGGCTGCGGCGCGCCGGGAGCAGATCCTGTTCCTCGTAGTAGCGCAGCGCACGGACGCTGACTCCCGCCTTGTCCGCGACCTCACCGATGCGCACGAGTCCTCCTCCGTCCGGGCGGCCCGCCCGACTTGCACCTGACGCCGACGTCAGCTTTTAGCGTAGTGGGCGTCGGCACTCGCCGACCATGCACCCCACTGATCCCACGAAGGCAGAACGTCATGCGCGCAGTCAGATTTCACGAGTACGGCGGTGTGGAGACCCTCGTGGTCGAGCAGGCGCCGGACCCGCACCCCGGGCCCGGCGAGATCCGCATCCGCGTCGCGGCGGCGGGCGTCAACCCCGTTGACTGGAAGGTGCGTTCAGGGGCGGTGCGTGAGGTGCTCCCCGTGGACCTGCCCGCGATTCCTGGACGTGACGCCGTCGGCGTGGTCGACGAGACCGGTGCGGGC
This sequence comes from Streptomyces sp. NPDC059002, assembly GCF_042740435.1. Taxonomy (NCBI): domain Bacteria; kingdom Bacillati; phylum Actinomycetota; class Actinomycetes; order Kitasatosporales; family Streptomycetaceae; genus Streptomyces; species Streptomyces sp. NPDC059002. The sequence continues at coordinate 48,321 of NZ_JBHYJI010000011.1, forward strand.
GTGCAGGGAGTGAGCATCGGCGACCGTGTCTTCGGCCTCGGCGGCGTCACCGGCGCGACGGCGGAGCTGGCCGTGCTCTCGGCCTGGGCCCACGCGCCCGCCACGTGGACCGACGAGGAGGCCGCCGGTGCCGGTCTGGCATCCGTGACCGCGCTGGGCGGGCTGGAGGCGCTCGGTCCGCTGCGGGGGCGCACCCTGCTCATCGAAGGCGCCGCCGGAGGCGTGGGCAGTGCCGCGGTCGAGATCGCGGAGGCTCGGGGCGCCACCGTGATCGGGACGGCAAGCGAGCGCAACCACGCCTTCCTCACCTCCCTCGGAGCCGTTCCCACCACCTACGGCCCCGGCCTCGCGGAGCGCGTCGCCGCCCTGGCTCCGGACGGTGTCGGCATCGCGCTCGACACCGCGGCCTCGGGGTCCCTCGCCGACCTCATCGCGATCGTGGGCGACCCTGCTCGCGTGGCGACGATCGCCGACCACGCCAACGCGCAGCGCCTGGGCGTACATCTGGCCAACGCGGAGAACGACTCCGCACTCCTCGCCGAAGCGGGCGAACTCGGCCGCCAAGGCCGCTACACACCACGCGTCGAGCGGACCTACCCGCTCGAACAGATCGCGGAAGCACACGCGGACGCCGAGCGCGGACACACGCGGGGAAAGATCGTGGTCACCCTCTGAACCTGTCCCGCCGTTCGGGGCCCCGCGGCTTCGGCCGCGGGAAGCCCGTCCGGTCAGCCGCGGCGCCGCCGGTGTCCCAGCAGGGCCGCCTGCTCCTGCTTGAGCCCGTCGAATCCCTCGCGGACGTACCGCCGTATCTCCGTCATGGGGAAGGGCTGCGGGGGCTGTTCGAGGGTGAGGTCGCCCTGTTCCCACCTGGTCACGACGATCTCGTGCCAGGAGGCGTGCGCGTACACCTCCAGCAGGATCGGCGGCATCTGCGACTCCGACAGCAGGTCTGCCTTGTTGACCAGGATGTCCCGCATGGCACGGTGGTTGGGCAGGAACACCTTGGTGATCCACAGCCGCCACTCCGCCAGTTCCTCCTCGGTCAGCGGCATCTCCTCCGGACCATGCTGGAGGGGCGATCTGCCGTCCGGGCGGGGATGCCGCTCGGAGAAGGCGTGATACACCCGGCTGTTGATCTCGGTCAGCGCGAGGAGGGGACCGTAGAACTCGCTCAACTGCCGGTTCACCCGCGCCAGTTGCTCCTGCCGCTGCGTCAGCCGGAGATTGTTCAGATAGGTCACGAGATACCCGGCGAACGCCAGACCGACGGTGATGATCGCTGCATTCATGAGCCGTCAGCCTAAGGCTCGATCATTCCGGCCCTGCTGCCGTCGCGGGCCCCATTTCCTCGGCCCAGCGTCGACTCCAGGCAGCCAGCGGGCTCAGGGACTCGACAAGATCCTGGCCGAGCTGGGTGAGGCGGTAGCCGTCGCCGTCCAGGGCGAGCAGGCGGGCGTCGGACAGCTCCTCGATCCGGGTGCTGAGCACGCTGGAGGACATGCGCTCGCATCGGCGCTGCAATTCACGGAAGCCGACCGGAGCTTGACTCAGTTCCCACAGGATCCGCATCGTCCATCGCCGTCCGAGCAGGTCGAGTGCGGCCATCACTGGACGGCCCGATTCGGACCCCCGCACCGGCACACCGGGACGGGGCGCTCTGGCTTCCATGCTCACTCCTTGCGCTTCGGTTCTCGAAGCATCATAGTGATTCGGAAATCGAAGCGGGAGGTGCCGAGATGCCACGCATCGAACTCGCTCTCGCCCGCCGACGCTCGTCCGAAACCAACCCGTAAGTCAGTTGCACTCATCCCGAACACTGGAGGTTCCATGCCCAAGGGCTACTGGGTCAGCGCCTACCGCACCATTTCAGACCCTGAGAAGCTGGCTGCGTACAACGAGCTGGCCCGCCTGGCCGTCGAACCCGGGGGCGGTCGGACCTTCGTCCTTGGCGGTCGGGTCGTGGCGCGTGACGCCGGAATCGCCGAGCGCACCGTCCTGGTCGAGTTCGACAGCTTCGAGCAGGCCGTCGCGACGTACGAGAGCGCGGCCTACCAGGAGGCGCTGGCCGCCCTCTCCGACGGCGTCGAGCGCGACTTCCGCATCGTCGAAGGCATCGACTGACCGAGGTCCAGTCGGATTCTCACCGAGGATCCACCCTCTTGGTGCCCTGAGCCCCGAGGCCGGACAATGCCCGGATGACCCGACCCAGAATCCGCGTCGCCGCCTACGTGATCCGGCACGGCGCCGTCCCCGAGCTGCTGGTGTTCGACCACGTCGGCATGCCGGGAGCCGGTACCCAAGTCCCCGCCGGGGGAGTCGAGTCGGGCGAAGGGCTGGAAGGAGCGGTTCTACGAGAGGTCGCCGAGGAGACCGGTCTGGTGACCGCGGAGCTGGTCCGGCACGTCGCTGCGGAGGACAAGCCGCACCCCGACACGGGACAGCCTCGACGGACCAGCTTCTTCCACCTCCGCGTACCGGCAGACACCCCCGACGCGTGGGAGCACCACGTCCACGGCTCGGGGGCGGACGTCGGCCTCACCTTCGCCTGCCGTTTCCTTCAACTGCCCCTGACACGACCACTGGCCGACGACCAGGACGCATGGCTGGGCCGCGTCGACCCGCGCTGGACCACCCGCAGCACGGCCGATCACGACCAGCCCTCGGACCGCTGTGGCCGGTCAGGGCAGGATCTCGACGTACCCGTCGGTTCCGTGCACGCGGATCCGCTGTCCGTCCCGGATCAGCCGGGTGGCCTGCTCCACGCCCACGACGGTCGGCAGGCCGTACTCCCGGGCGATCACGGCGCCATGGGTCATGAGGCCGCCGACTTCCGTCACCAGGCCCGCGATGCCGACGAACAGCGGTGACCAGCTGGGGTCCGTGAAGGCCGTGACCAGGATGTCGCCCGCTTCGAGATCGGCGTCCGCCATGTCGAGGACGACGCGGGCCCGGCCCTCGACGGTCCCCGTGGAGACCGGCAGGCCGACCAGGGCACCGGCCGGCACGTCGTCGCGCCGGTACGCCCCGGTGACCGCCTCACCGTCCGAGGTGAGTACCCGGGGCGGTGTGAGCGCCTGGTAGGACCGGAACGCTTCCTTGCGCCGCTGGATGAGCCGGTCGTCCACCTCGTCCGAGCGCACGACGTCGTGGAATTCCTGGAACGTGAGGTAGAAGACGTCCTCCTGCTCCGCAAGCACACCGGCCCGCACGAGGCGATCGGCCTCCTTCAACAGGGCCTGCTTGTAGACGAAGTAGCGGCTGATGATGCCGTACTTCGGGTACTCCCGGTATCCGATGAAGGCGCGGACCTGGTCGATCATCCGCTGGGCCGCGTCGGCCTTCTGGTCCCCGTCCGGCAGGGCCCGCAAGCGGGACAGCACCTCCTGTTCCTTCTTCTGCGCCGTCTGGCGGCCCTCCTCGAAGCGCCGTCCGGCCGCGCCAGGACCGAAGTTCCTGACGTTGTCGAGGATCACGGGCACGAGCGTGGTCGGGCGCTCGCGCCACCGCGGCCTCGTGATGTCGATCTCGCCGACGCAGCGCATGCCGTACCGGTCGAGGTAGGCCTCGACGGCGTCGCGCGCGTCGGATCCGCCCGGGAGCTTCGCCAGCTGGTCCAGGAAGGCGTCGTCCTCGACGTACGCGACGTCCTGGAGGAACGCCACCACCTCCGGACGCGGGCGGATCACGTCCGCGACGTCGAGCAGCGCAAGACCCATCTCCGACGTGATGTTGTCGGGGGCGGACAGCGTGAGGGTGTCGGCGGCGTTCTTCTCGCCCAGCCACTCCTGCAGCTGGTCGTTGAGCCACCACGTGGCCTCCATCCCCGCCATGATCGCCCGCATGCTCAAGGGGTCGCTGAGGACCCGCTTGTGCTCCTCGAAGGCCTCCAGCAGGAAGTCGAACAGAGCCGGTCCGGTCTGCGACCGGATGTCGCGTTCCAGGGCGGAGACGGACACCTGGCTGCGTTCGATCAGCTCGGCCACGATGGCAGGATCGGCCTCGGTCGGTGCGGCCGCACCGCCGGCCGGCGGCCCGCCGGAACCCGCGTCCGGGAGCGAGGGGACGAAGCCGTCGCGGTCGATGACCGTCTCCAGCGCGTCCCTGACCAGCGGGTCACCTCTCCCCATCAGGTCCAGGAGACCGGCGCGGCTCGCGGGCGACGCCAGCCGCCGGGTGACGTCGACGAACAGCCGCCCGCCTGCCTCGTGCATCGGCGCCATGGCCGTCAGCTGCCACATGGAGTACCCGAGGGGCTTCATGGGGTCGGTCATCATCTGCTGATGGCCGACGGAGACGTACACGTGATTCTCCCGGTCGTCGGCCTTAGGGATGGGGAACAGCGTCGTGATGGGGCGGCTCTGGACGATCCGGAACTCGTCGTCGACCAGGCACCATTCGATGTCCTGCGGGCGGCCGAAGTGCGCCTCGATCCGCCGCCCGAGCCGTACGAGACGCACGGCCTGCGCATCCGTCAACGCGGGCAGCTCCTGCCGCTCCGGGGCGATCGCCACCTCCTGCGTACCGCCGACGGGCAGGGCCTGAACGGCACGTTCCTTGGCGGCGATCGCCTTGGCGACGACCTCGCCGTCCCGCACCGTGAAGACGTCCGGGTTCACCAGGCCGGAGACGAGCGCCTCGCCGAGCCCGAAGCCCGCGTCGACGGTGGCGACCTTCCGGTTGCCCGTGACGGGGTCGGCCGTGAAGAGGATGCCGGACGCCTGCGGGAAGACCATCTGCTGCACGACCACGGCCATGTGGACCGTTCGGTGGTCGATGCCGTTGCGCTGACGGTAGGTCACGGCCCGCTCGGTGAACAGCGAGGCCCAGCACCGGCTGATGTGCTGGAGGACCGCCGTCGGCCCCACGACGTTCAGGTACGTGTCCTGCTGACCGGCGAAGGACGCCGTCGGCAGGTCCTCCGCCGTCGCGCTGGACCGGACGGCATAAGCGGCCTGCTCGCCGTGCCGGGCGAGCGCGCGGGTGACCTCCGCCGCGAGATCGCCCGGGACGGCGATCGCTTCGACGGTCCCGCGGATCCGCGCGCTGAGCGTGCGGATCGTCTCCCGGTCGTCCGGGTCGAGGCGCGACAGCTGATCGACCTGATCGCCGAGCGACGGCGCTGCGGCCAGGACCCGCCGGAAGGCGTCCGTCGTCACGCAGAAGCCCGCGGGCACGCGGATGCCCTCGATCCGTGAAAGCCCGCCCAGGTGCGCGCCCTTGCCGCCGACGACCGCGACCTGTGTCTCGTCGACCTCCTGAAGATCCCACACGTACTGCTCGGTCATCGCGACACCTCCGGGGCGGCCGTGCTCCGTCGTACCGCGGTGGCGGCCGGTCGCCCCACCGGCGCCTGCGGCCCTGCCGAACTTCTTGTCGAGCACGTCCTCATCCCTGGTTGCCTTCCCTCTGGTGAGTCGACCGGCGTGCGCCCCTGCCACCGCATGGCCGGTCCCACCGCTGATTCGACGTCACCGCGTCCCCCGTACGTCGACACCACACGCACGTCCTGCCCTCTTTTCCGCAATGTCCGCAGGCTGCGGCCTCGGCCGATGATTCTGCGCGCTGACCGGGGCCTTGCCGCAAGCCCCCCGTCGCGCTATAAGTTGAAAGTGGCGAGGAGAGCGAGTTCTCCTTGCCTTTTGTTTTTCCCTTCGCCTGTTATTGCCGCTCCGTCCGGTTCACCGCTTGTGCCGCGGCACATGGAGCCCGCAGGTTGGCCTAGGCCGACGGGAGGGGTGTGGTCATGACGTCACATGACGGGGTGCCGGGGCGCGGCAGCCGTGCGGTGGTCCTGGGCGCGGGGATGGCCGGGATGCTCACCGCGAGCGTGCTGTCGGGCCGGGTGGACGAAGTGGTGGTCGTCGACCGGGACCGCATGCCGCAAGGGGCCGGGCCACGCCAGGGACTGCCGCAGGCCCGGCACGCGCACATGCTGATGTCCGGCGGTGTACGCGCCATCGAGGCGCTGCTGCCGGGCACGGTCGATGCATGGCTGGCCGCGGGCGCGCGACGCCTTGCGGTGACGGGGGACATGGTCCTGCTGGGCCCCCAGGGCTGGTTCCCGCGCAGGCCGGGACCGCACTTCCTGATCTCCTGCACCAGGGACCTGCTCGACGCGGTGGTGCGCGAGCGCGTCCTGGCCCTGCCGCAGGTGGTCCTGCGGGACGGCACCGAGGCGGTGGAACTGCTCGGTGACCTGCGCAGGGTCGCCGGAGTGAGCGTACGAGACACGGACACGGGCACGGTCGAGGACCTGGAGGCGGATCTGGTCGTCGACGCCTCGGGCCGCGGTTCCCAGTCCATGCGCCACCTCACCCGCCTGGGGCTGCCCGCCGTGCGGGAGGAAACCGTGGACGCCGGGCAGGTCTATGCCACCCGGCTCTTCCGGGCGCCGCCGGGCACCGAGCACTTTCCCCTCGTGAGCCTCCAGCCCGACGCGCGTTCCGGTGGTCCCGGCCGGATCGGTGTCCTGCTGCCGGTCGAGAACGGCGGCTGGCTGGTGACCGTCGCGGGCACCCGCGGGGCCGAACCCAGCCGGGACCACGGGGAGTTCGAGCCCTTCGCCCGCAGCCTGCGCGACCCCCTGCTGGCCGATCTGATCGCGTGCGCCGAGCCGTTGACCGACGTCCACCTGACCCGCAGCACCGCCAACCGGCGCCGCCGCTTCGAGCGGCTCCCCGCCACACCGGACGGGTTCATCGTGCTCGGCGACGCGTTCGCCACCTTCAACCCCGTCTACGGGCAGGGCCTTTCGGTGGTCGCGCACGGCGCGGTCGCACTGGACCGGGCGCTGCGCGAGCGCCGGGCCCACGCGGCGGGCTTCGCCCGGCACGTCCAGCGGTCGGTGGCCCGCGCCACCGGAAGCCCCTGGGACCTGGCCACCGGCGAGGACCTCAACTACCCGGCCACCATCGGCAAGAGCCCACCGCCGACGGCCCGCCTGCTGCGCGGCTACACCCAGCGGATGATGCGGGCCGCGACCGGCAACCAAGCGGTCCTGCGGGCCCTGACCGAGGTCATGACCCTGTCCGCACCCATGACCCGTCTGGCCAGGCCCGAGGTACTCCTGGGCGTTGCCCGCGGCCCCGGACGGGACGCGCAGCAGGGCTCGACGATCACGGCGGAGGAGCTTGCGGTGTGCGGGCTCGACGGTCGGCGCTGAGAAGGGCGGCTTGAGAGCGGAGCGTCCCGTTGGGGGAGCGGGCGTGCGATGCGTACGACCTGGTGATGCTGATGCCGATGGTGTGTGTGGGCCAGCAGCGGGGTGGCCGGATGCCGTTCCGGAGGTGTGCCTGGCGCGCTCCCGTGCCGGGGTGGCCGTAGCGTTGCTGCCATGTGCTGGAGTGCGACGGCCGACCTCGTGGCGGGAGCGGGCATCGCGGCCGTGGGGGTCGCCGCGGTGACCCTGGCGGCCCGACACCCGCGCGACCTGCCGCTGGCCACGCTGCCCCTCCTCCTGGGCGTCCACCAGATCATCGAGGCCGCGGTCTGGCACAACGACGGAGGGACCGGGCCCGCCACCCTCGCCTGGGCCGTCATCGCGCTCCCGCTGCTGGCGTGGTGGGTGCCGGTGGCCGTGCTGTGCGCCGCGCCGCCGAGCGCCCGGCGCCGGCTGCTCGTCCCGCTGGCGGCGGGGGTCGCCACGGCGGCGGCGCTCGCGTATGCGCTGGCGACCCGCACGGTGACGGCCGAGATCCGCGGGCACACCGTCGGATACTCCCTGGGGCTGCCGCACGCGGGGCTGATCGTCGTCGGCTACCTCATCGCGACCATCGGCTCCCTGCTCCTGTCCGGCGACCGGGGCCTCGTCCTGTTCGGAGTCCTGATCGCCGTCGGGGCCGCGGTGTCCGTCGTGCTGTGGCGCCAGGAGTACGTCTCGACGTGGTGCGCGTTCGCCGCGGTGTGCTCGGTGGTCCTGCTGATCCGGGTCAGCAGCCGCCGTCCACCGGCTTCGCGGTCGCCGGCCCGTCCCGGATCCTGACGCCCAGTGCTGTGACCAGCGAGGTTCACCGGGGCGCCGACGCCGGTCCCGGCCCGGGCCCGTAGCCTGGCCGGATGCCCGATGACATCCTCGCCCTGTGGCCCCTCGCGCCCGCCTCCGAGACCGACTGGCTCGCCGACCTCACCCAGGGCGACGGCCTCACCGGCTTCGTGGCGCCCGCGCGGCCCGACGCCGCCTGGGTGCTCGGCGGCATGTACGAGCGCGGGCCTGCCGCGGGCGATTCCGTCAACGACGGCCAGGGCCGCGACGAGCACCCCGGCCCGGGCTGGGAGCGGCTGCGCTGGTCGGAGCTGGCCGCCCGCATCGGTGATCCGGTCGTGCCGCAGGGCATGTACCCCTGCTTCCGCTGCTTTCCCTCATCGGAAGAGGCAGGCATCCCACGCGACTCCATCGAATGGCCCGCCGAGGGCAGTCTCGACCGGCCGACATGGGACCAGTTGATCCGCTTCCTCGCCGCGCACAGTGCCCAGGGAGCGGACACCCCTTGCCTGGCGTACTACAACCCGATCCTGACGCAGGACTTCGAGAAGAAGCATGTCCGCTCCGGCCGCCTGGGCGACGCCCACTCCCTCTTCGACGACCCGGACATCCTGTACACCCCCTCCAACCTGTGGGCCACAGACCGCTCCTGGGTCGTCTGCACCGACTACGACCTCTGGGGCACCAAGGTCTGCGGCCCCCGCCCACTCATCGAGGCACTGCTCACGGACCTCGAGATCGAGGCCGTCCGGCTGCCCTGGACCAACTAGGCGCCGTCCCTCGGAGGGATACGACCTCGACCAGGGAAAGCCGCCGGTCAGCGGCCCAGAAATGGGTTGCCCCGGCTCAGGGGGAGCCACTACCGTCACGTCAGCGCGACAGACGCGTGGTCTTGGGAGAGGGAGGTTGATGAATATGGCTGCCGTCGGCCTTCATCAGCATGCCCTCATCCGGCCCGTGCGATAACAGAGCGCGGGCCGGTCGTTCCAACGACCAGGAGAGACACATGTCTTCCTCTTCTTCACCCGCCCACGCCGACGTGATCACCAAGCGCCTCGTCCTGCGGTCCTGGACCACGAGCGAGGCCACCGCGGTCCTCGACGGCAACCGGTCCCCGCACTGGGCGGAGGACTTTCCCGCCGAAGGCGATCGCGTGGTCGCGGGCCTCTTCGACCAGTACCCCGCCTGGCTCGGCAGCTACGGCCACCGACTGATCATCGAACGCGACAGCTACTTGGTAGTGGGCTCCATCGGCCTGTTCTGGCCGCCCAGCGAGGGCGTCCTTGAGATCGGATACGGCATCGTGGCTTCACGCCGTGGCCGGGGCTACGCCCCCGAAGCCACCCAGGCCCTGGCCGAGTTCGCCCTCACCGCGCCCGATGTCCACACCGTGTCCGCCGACGTGGAACTGTCGAACCCGGCCTCGGTCCGCGTACTGGAGAAGGCCGGCTTCCATCAGTGGGCCGCCGAGGACAACCTGGCCAAGTTCAGGATCATGAGTCCGGACCACGATCGGAGCTGACTCCCCGGGGCCCTGGAGGCGATGCTTCCAGGGCCCCGTCGTGGTGGCGGAGCCACGGCACGACCAGCGTGATCGGAGAGACAGAAATCGGAGGGACAGCACCTGAGCGCACAGCCACGAACCCGCCGTCCTCAAAAGCGGTGGAGTGTCACCAGGTCACCGTGGGAGGCTGGTCCGATGCCCGTAACTCTCCGTCACTTGGACGTCCAGCTCTTTCCTGCCTGGCTCGAGCGCAGTCGAGACGAGTACGCCAAAGATCTCGTCACCATGGGGCAGACCCCCGAAGACGCCCACCGGGCTGCGAGCGAGAGCATGGCCCGCTGTTTTCCCTCCGGTGCGCCGCGCCCGGGGCACGCGGTCTTCGACGTGGTCGACGACGCCGGGGAAGCCGTCGGCTACCTCTGGATCGGACCGGACACGAGCGACGACGACGGCGCCTGGTGGGTCTGGGATGTCACGATCGACGCCGACAAGCGGGGGCGGGGCTTCGGGCGTGCGGCCATGGTCCTCGGTGAGGAATACGCCCGGACGCAGGGCGCTCATACGCTCGGTCTCAATGTCTTCGGGTTCAACACGGGTGCGCGCGGCCTCTACGAGTCGCTCGGCTACGAGACGACCACCATCAAGATGCGCAAGGCACTCGCCTGACGCGGCACCAGTGACCTGCCGGGTGCCGCGACACGGTGAACCTCGCCGGACTCCACCTCGCCGCCATCTTCATCTGGTCAGCGAGGTGATCCGAGACGTCAACCTTCAGCACGGCGCCGGTAGGTGTTGATCAATACGCCGGACGGTGTCGGCTGCGTGGCGGTAAGGGTCAGGCGGCGAGGGCTCTTGCCATCAGCGAAGAGCTGCTTCCCGCTACCCAGGATGAGGGGAAAGACCAGCAGCCGGAACTCGTCGACCAGGTCGTACTCGATCAGGGTTCCGAGCAGCCCTCCGCTGCCCAGCACCACCGTCTCGCTCTCGGATGCGGCCTTGATACGGCTGACCTCTTCCGCCAGATCAGCGCCGAGAAGAAGGGAGTTCGCCCAACGCAGATCCCTGACCGAGTGGGAAGCCACGTACTTGGGCACCGCGTTCATCGCGGCCACCGCGGGGTCGTTCATATCGGCGTGCGGCCACGTGGCGGCGAAGATCTCGTACGTTCTGCGGCCCAGGAGCAGGGCTCCGGCACCAGCCGTGGCCTCGCTCATGAATCGCTCCACCGCCTCGTCGACATAGGGCAGCACCCAGCCGCCCTGATCGAACCCACCGTCCCGGTCTTCGTCGGCCGAGAGGACCGACTGCATGACGCCGTCCAACGAGACGAAGTTGACCACGGCCAGCTGTCCCATGTGCTGCTCCCATCTGTGTGCTTGCATCATCGAGATTGACTCCGCACAGGAGCAGGACTCATCGGTCGCGGCGGCAACCGCATCATGGGCAAGGCGTTGATCCTGAAGAGACGGCCTAGCCACCGGGCGTCGAGGCGGCGAGCTGGGCGAGGTGCTGCAGGGAGTTGGCGAGATGCTCCGGGCCGAAGGGCGGGAACTGAAGGTACTCGCGGATGAACTGCGGAACCGCCGACCAGTCGTAGGTGAGTGTGACCACGGTCTCGGACGGGCCGTGCGGCGCGAGGTCGTAGCGCCAGAGCCAGCCGCCGAACTCCAGGCGGCCGTCGTCCTTCTCCTCGCCGGTCATCCAGCCGATGGTGTGCGGTGGGTCGAGGGCGATGACCTTGTTGGCCACCTGGTAGCTGCCGTGCGGGTGGTTGGCGTGATACATGGCCATCCGGAAGACCTGCCCCACTGCGCTGAGCGGCGCCCGGTCGACGGGTTCCTGCACCCAGCCGGTGCCGTCGATCGCCGCGTGGGTCGTCGGATCCGCCAGCACTGAGAACACCCCTTCCGCGGGTGCCGCGATGGTCAGAGTGGCGCTCACGTTCTCCTGACCCATGGTGTGCACGCTCCTTGTCGTCTTGTCGGGCCCTCCCGAGGGCGGGGGGAGGGGAGGGGATGTGCGTGACATACAGACGACGCGGCGATGCGGAATTCATCGGTTGCCGCTCCGTGCCTCGATCGTCGTCACCCCGAGGCCAGTTGGACAAGGCGAGTTGCCGCACAACCCGTTGCGCCCTCTCGGCAGCGACCCGACTGTGTCGGTGGAGGCTGCAGCCACAGCTGGGGCCGCCGCAGTCACAGCCTGTTCTGTCGTCGACCTTCGAAAAGGACCTCATGTCAGCCGTTGTTGTCGTGGGTGCGGGAATCGTCGGTGCCTCGGTGGCCTACCACTTGGCGAGTCGGGGAGTCGAGGTCACCCTGCTCGAACAGGGGCCCGCGCCGGCCACCGGCGTAACGGGAGGCTCCTTCGCCTGGGTCGGCGAGGCGGGACGCGATTGGCCTGGCGGAGCGCAAGACCTGCGCGAGTACGTCCTGGGTGACTACCGGCGCCTGGAGGCCGAACTGCCTCAGGTCTCCGTCCGCCGGACCGGCTCGCTGCATTGGGGAGGCGACCCGATGCATGCGTCACGGCTGGGCCCGGGCCGGTTCCACGTCGGACGAAGCGACATCGCCGCCCTGGAACCCCACCTCCGCAACCCACCCGACCAGGCCGTCCACATTCCCAGCGACACCGGTGTCGACGCACCGGCAGTGACCCGCGCGCTCGTGGCCGGTGCCGTTGCCCAGGGAGCAACCGTCCTCTACGAATCCGCCGTCGCCTCATTGCACATGTCCGGTGCACACGTCGGGGGAGTGGTGACCTCAACCGGGCTCCACACCGCCACCACCGTCGTGCTCACCGCCGGAACCGACATCCCCCAGCTCGGCGCGCCACTGCCGGTCGACCTGCCCATCGGGGCCTCACCGGCCACCCTCGCCTGGGTCACGGCACCGCCCGGCCTGGTCAAGACCATCGTGGCGGTCCCTGACCTCGAGGTCCGCGAAGTCCGCGACGGGGACCTGCTGTTGACCCTGCCGTACGACGAAGACCGGCCGGCACCCGTCGAGCAGGTCGCGGACGACGGACTCCGGCGCTTGCGGCGGGCCTTCCGCGGCAGCGACGAGTGCCGCTTGCAGGGCTGCCGCACCAGCAGCCGACCGATGCCCGCGCACGGCCCTCTCATCGGATACGCGACACCGGACCGATCCGTGTACGTCGCGGTCATGCACCCCGGCGTCACCCTGGCGCCCACCGTCGGGCGACTCGTCGCGGACGAACTCGTGACCGGCAGACCGGCGCCCGAGTTGCGGCGTTGCCGTCCGCGCACCCCCGGTGGGACGTGATCAGCCCGCGGCAGTGGGGAGGGCAAGGACGATCTTGCCGGTGGTGCGGCCGGTCTCACCCCATGCGTGGGCCAGGGCGGCGTCTTCGAAGGCGAAGACCTCGTCGGCGATCACGCGCAGGCTGCCGTCCTCGACCAGGGAAGTGATCCCGCGCAATCCGGCGTGGTCGGGTTCGACGAGCATGAACACCGCCCGCACTCCGGCCGTTTGGGCCTCTTCGACGGGGAAGGTGTCGTCCAGCGGCAGGAGTGAGACCAGCGTGCCTCCCGGCCGGAGCGTTCGCAGGGACCGGGCCGGGGTGGGGCCACCGACTGCGTCCAGGACGACATCGACGCCGACGTCGCGGAGTGCCTCGGCGAAGTCCTGTGTGCGGTAGTCGATCAGTTCATCGGCGCCCAGCGAGCGCACCAGCTCGTGCTTGGCGGCGCTGGCGGTGCCGATGACGTACGCGCCACGGGCCTTGGCGATCTGCACGGCCAGGTGGCCGACGCCTCCGGCAGCCGCGTGGATCAGGACGCGCTGGCCGGGCCGGACGTCCGCGGTGTCCACCAGAGCCTGCCAGGCGGTCAGCGAGGCCAGCGGCAAGGCACCGGCCTGGATGTGGGTGAGGCCCTTGGGGCGCGGGGCGAAGTGCCGGGCCGGGGCGGCGACGTACTCGGCATAGGCGCCCGCCGGATGCGGGAAGCGCGGCATCCCGAACACCTCGTCGCCGACCTGGAAGAGCGCCACCCCTGCACCGACCGCCTCGACCACCCCGGCGACGTCGAACCCGAGCGTGAACGGCGGCGTCGCACCGTTGGCGAACACGCCCAGTTCCCGGGTCTTCCAGTCGGCGGGGTTCACGCCCGCCGCGTGCACCCGGACCAGGATCTCGCCCCAGCCCGGGTCCGGACGCTGCGTCTCGACGACCTTGAGGACGTCCGGTGGTCCGGCGGCGTCCTGGGAAATGGCGCGCATGATCGGTGTGTCCCTTCGGTCGTGTCGTGGATACGCCCATAGGACACCGGCGGCCCGGCGAGTTGTGACAGGCAGGGGTTCACGCCGTGCCCTGCCAGGCGTCGGCTCCGAAGGTGCCTTTGATCTCGGAGGCGATGGTGGTGGGGTCGACGGCCGCCTGGAGGGCGTAGACGGTGGTCTTGTGCGGGCCGCGGACGCTGAGGTGCACGGGGCTGTCGCCCGGGTGGGCGGTGAGGATGTGCCGGAGTTCCTTGACGGTCTGCTCGGTGACGCGGTGCGAGGGGAGCGCGAGCTTCACGGGGGGCAGGCCGCCGTTCGCGGCCGAGGAGATGTCGAGGACGGAGAGTTCGCGGCCGTACAGGTTCACCGTTCCGTCTCGGTCTTCGATCTTGCCCCTGACGGAGATCACGTTGTCCTCGGCCAGTGCGGGCTGGACGAGTTGGTAGGCGGCGGGAAAGAAGAGGACCTCGATGGCGGCGTCGCGATCCGCGAGGTTCACGATCGCCCAGTGCTTTCCCTGCTTGGTCATCTTGAGCTGGACGCCGGTGATCAGTCCGGAGAGCTGTACGTCGCCGGTGGTGCGGCCGGAGGTGAGCAGTTCGGCGATGGAGCAGTCCCGCGCGCGGGAGAGGATGTGCTCGGCGCCGTCAAGCGGGTGTGCCGAGACGTAGAGACCGAGCATGTCGCGCTCGGTCGCCAGGAGTTGCCGACGTGGCCACTCGGCCTCGTCGATGGGGAAGTCGAGGCCGAAGACCGGTGCGTCGCTCGCTGTGTCGGTGAGACCTGCGAAGAGGTCGTCCTGCCCGAAGCTTGCCGCCTTCTTCACGGGGATGATCGCGTCGACCGCGTCCTCGTGGACCGCGGCGAGACCTTTGCGGGAATGCTGCAAGGAGTCGAAGGCCCCGGCCTTGATCAGTGAGTCCACGGCTCGTTTGTTCAGCCCGGGCATGGCGACCTTGTCGAGGAAGTCGGGGAAGGAGGTGAACTTCCCTTTCCGGCGGCGTGCGTCGACGACGGCATCGATGACGTTGTCGCCGACGTTGCGGACGGACCGCAGCCCGAACCTGACGTCGTCGCCGACAGCGGTGAACTCGGCGACGGATTCGTTCACGTCGGGCTGGAGAACGCGGACGCGGTTCTTGCGGGCGTCGGCAAGGTAGACCGCGGCTTTGTCCTTGTCGTCGCCGACGGACGTGAGCAGGGCCGCCATGTACTCGGCGGGGTAGTTGGCCTTGAGGTAGGCGGTCCAGTACGAGACCAGTCCGTAGCCTGCGGTGTGGGACTTGTTGAATGCGTACCCGGAGAAGGGGAGCATGACGTCCCACAGGGCTTTGACGGCTTCCTCGCTGTAGCCGTTGCCACGCATGCCGTCGTGGAACTTCTCCCACTCCGCGGCCAGGACCTCCGGCTTCTTCTTTCCCATGGCACGGCGCAGCAGGTCTGCGCCGCCGAGGGTGTATCCCGCGAGTTCCCGGGCGATGGCCATGATCTGCTCCTGGTAGACGAGCAGATGGAAGGTGTTGCCGAGGATCGGTTCGAGGGCGTCCCGGAGTTCGGGGTGGATCGGGGTGATCTCCTGGCGGCCGGTCTTGCGGAACGCGTAGTTGGTGTGGGCGTTCGCCGCCATCGGTCCGGGCCGGTAGAGGGCGTTGACCGCGGCGATGTCCTCGAAGCGGGTCGGTTCCATCTGCTTGAGGAGCACCCGCATGCCGCCGCCGTCGAGTTGGAAGACGCCGAAGGTGTTGCCGTCGGCCAGGAGTCGGTAGGTCGTGGCGTCGTCCAGGGGGATGACCTGCGTGGACGCATCGCCGTCCAGCGGATCGACCGTGGCCAGGCTGATGCCGCGGTTCTCGCGGATGTTCTCGATCGCGTGGTCGATCACCCCGAGGTTGCGCAGCCCCAGGAAGTCCATCTTGATCAGGCCCATGGCTTCGCAGGACGGATAGTCGAGGCCGGTGATCTTCACGCCGTCCGCGGCCCGCATGTGCAGGGGGATCCGGTCGGTGAGCCTGGTCTTGGAAAGGATCACGGCCGCCGCGTGCACCCCGGTGCCCCGGGTGAGCCCCTCGACCCCGCGCGCGGTGTCGATGACCCTCTTCACGTCCTGGTCGCTCTCGTACATCTGGCGAATCTCGCCTGCTTCGCCGTACCTCTCGTGGGAGGGGGCGAAGATGGCGGCCAGCGGGGCGGGCTTGCCGTTCTGGTCCGGCGGGAGTGCCTTGGTGATGCGCTCGCCGTGGGCGTAGGGATAGCCGAGGATGCGTGAGGAGTCTTTGATCGCGTTCTTGGCCTTGATCCTGCCGAACGTATTCACCATGGCGGTGTACTCACCGCCGTACTTCTCGGTGACGTACTGGACCATCCGGTCGCGCTGGCGGTCGTCGAAGTCGAGGTCGACATCAGGGGGGTTGATGCGCTCGGGGTTCAGGAACCGCTCGAACAGCAGGCCGTGCTCCAGAGGGCACAACTCGGTGATGCGGGTGGCGTAGGCGACGATCGAGCCGGTGCACGAACCCCGTCCCGGACCCAGGGGGATCCTGTTGTCCCGGGCATGGCGGCAGATGTCCGCCACGACGAGGAAGTAGGAACTGAACCCCATGGGGCCGATGACCGACATCTCGGTCTCGAAGCGGTCCAGGACATGCTGGGGAATCGGGTCCCCGTAGCGCATCGCCAGACCTTCGAGTGCCTCCTTGCGCAGCCACGACTCCTGGCTCTCGCCCTCGGGCACGTCCGGGAACTGCGGCATCTCGTCGACGTAGTCGAAGACCTCGTCGTAGGACTCGATGCGTTCAGCGATCAGCAGGGTGTTGTCACAGGCTTCGGGGAGCTCCGAGAACAGCTCGCGCATCTCGGCTGCGCTCTTGAGGTAGTAGCCGGAGCCGTTGAAACGGAAGCGGTTCGGGTCGTCCTTGTTCTTGCCGACACCGATGCAGAGCAGGCTGTCGTGGGCGTCGGCCTGGTCCTCGGTGACGTAGTGGGCGTCGTTCGTGGCCAGGAGCGGGATCCGCAGGTCCCGTGCGAGTCGCAACAGGCCGTCGCGGACGTCGCGTTCGATGTCCAGGCCGTGGTCCATCAGCTCCAGGAAGTAGTTCTCGCGGCCGAAGATCTCCTGGTACGCGGCCGCCGCCCTCCTGGCCTCCTCGTACTGGTCCAGGCGCAGCCGGGTCTGGATCTCGCCGGACGGGCAGCCGGTGGTGGCGATGATTCCGCCGGGCCGCTCCGAGATGAGTTCGCGGTCCATACGGGGCTTGCCGGCCGGGAACTGGCCCTCGTAACTGGCCTGCGTACTCAACCAGAAGAGGTTGCGCAGACCTCCGGCATCCTGGGCCCACATCGTCATATGCGTGAAGCGCCCGCCGCCCGAGACGTCCTTGGACCCCTCGCCGCCCTCGTTCATGGCACGGCGTCCGCCCGGCCCCCAGAACTCCTGCTTGCGCGAGAACCGCGACGAAGGAGCCACGTACGCCTCGATGCCGATGATCGGGGTGATGCCGTCGTACGCCTTGGCGACCTGCGCGAACTCGTACGCCCCGAACATGTTGCCGTGGTCGCTCATGGCGATGGCGGGCATCCTCTGGCGGGCGACCTCGGCGAACATGGGCTGGAGTTTCTGAGCGCCGTCGAGCATCGAGTACTCGGTGTGGTTGTGCAGATGGGCGAAGGATTTCGGCATGGCGACATGAAAGCCGTGCAGAAAAGGCAGATCAAACAACCGCACACCTCGGCGTAACAACGACTGGTTGTACACGTACGCTGGTGCTCGTGGACCTCAACGCCGTACGCACCTTCGTCGCCGTGGCCGACGCGGGACAGTTCCAGAATGCCGCGACCGACCTCTCGGTCACGCAGCAAGCCGTATCCAAACGAGTCGCGGCCCTCGAACACTCCCTGGGCGTGAAGCTTTTCGTGCGCGCCCCCAGCGGAGCGCGTCTCACCATCGACGGGCAGGCGTTCCTGCCGCACGCTCGGGCACTCCTGGACGCCGCGGAGCGCGCGGCGTCCTCCGTACGCCCCGGCAGCAGGGCGCTGCGGGTGGACGTCGTGCACCGGCAGGTCGCCACGGCCGGGCTGCTGCGTGCCTTCCACCGGGCGTACCCCGACACCGCGCTCGACATCGTCACCCTGCACGGCGGTGCCGAGGCCGTCGAAGCCGTGCGCTCCGGCGCCATCGACGCGACGGTCCGCGCGGTCGCCCTCCTCGACCAGCCACTCCCCGAGGGCGTCGAGTCCGCCCCCGTGCTGGACGAGCCCCTGCACCTGTTCACCGGACCCGGCCACCCCTTCGCCAAGGCCCGCTCGGTCACCCCTGCGCAGCTCGCGGGCCACCGCATCTGGATGCCGGGCAACGCCCCCGGCACCGAGTGGACGGCCTACTACGACCGCCTCGCCGCCGAATTCGGGTTCACCATCGACGCGATCGGCCCCGACTTCGGCATCGAGGCGCTCTTCGACACCATCGCGGAGTCCACGACCGTGGCCACCTTCGTCGGCGAGGAGACGCCCCTGGTGTGGCCCGTCGGGCACGCACTGCGCCGCATCCCGCTGGTGGATCCGACCCCCGTCTACCCCGGCGAGCTGGTCTGGCGCACCGACAACGCCCACCCGGCCCTGGCCGCGCTCCGCGGCCATCTCACGGCTGCGTATCCCGGACGTCCCAACAGCGGTATCTGGACCCCGGAATAGGCCCACTCCCTGTCTGTCTGTGGTCGTCGGGCACCGGCCTGGCGGGCGCGCGCCGCCAACTGCCGCGGATGCGCGGCCGCAAGGAGCTCAGATCTGGTTCAGGCCGCCGTCGACGTACAGGCTCGAACCGGTGATGAAGCTGCTTTGGTCGGAGGCGAGGAAGGCCACGGCGGCGGCGATCTCCTCCGGGCGTCCGAGTCGGCCGAGCGGTACCTGCGTCGCCAGATGCTGCCTGAGGCCCGCGGCCTGTTCCGGGTCGGGGGCGAGTCCCGACAGGCCGGGGGTGTCGGTCGGGCCGGGTGTGACGGTGTTGACCCGGATGCCGCGCCCCTTGAGCTCGTTGGCCCAGGTGCGGGCGAAGGACCGGGTGGCCGCCTTGGTCGCGGCGTACACGCCGAACGCCTCATCGCCGACGTCCACGTTGGTGGAGCCGTTCAGGATCACCGAGGCGCCGTCGTTGAGCACGGGCAGTGCCTTCTGGACGGTGAACATCGTGCCCCGGACGTTGATGTTGAAAAGGGTGTCGAAGTGCTCTTCGGTGACCTTTTCGAGCGGCGCGAACTCGGCGACGGACGCGTTCGCGAACAGCACGTCCAGGCCCTGTCCCCGGCTGCGGATCGTCTCGTAGAGCCGGTCCAGGTCGGCCGGGTCCGCAATGTCGCCGGTCACCGCGGTGGCCGCGGGGCCGATCTCCTCGACGGCCGCGTCGAGTTCGCTCTCGCGCCGGCCCGTGATGAACACGTGTGCCCCTTCGGCCGCCAGCCGTACGGCACTGGCCAGGCCGATTCCGGCGCTGCCCCCGGTGACCAGAGCGGTCTTGCCCTCAAGTAATCCCATGTCGGTTCCTCCTCGGACATCCGCATCGATCGATGCGGAACTCGCACCGTAGCACTTCTGCATCGATCGATACGGAAGAGATAGACTCCGGGGGTGAAGACCGGACGGAGCGGCCCCATGGGACGGCCGCGAGGATTCGACGTCGACGAAGCTCTTGAACGCGCCATGCTGGCCTTCTGGGAGCACGGCTACGAGGGGACGAGCCTGGCCACCCTGACCGAGGCGATGGGCATCTCAAGTACCAGCATGTACGCGGCCTTCGGCAACAAGGAGGAGCTGTTCCGCAAGGCCTTGGAGCGTTACACCGAAGGCCCGGGCGCCTATCTGACCCGGGCCCTCGACGAGCCGACCGCCCTCGACGCCGCCACCGCGATCCTGGCCGGGACCATTCGCACCACCACCCGCCCGGCCCACCCCCACGGATGTCTGGGCGTCCAGGGCGCCCTGGCCACCAGCGACCCCGGACGTGACGTCCGCGACCTGCTCGCCGCCTGGCGCACCGACGGCTGCTGCAGCGTCCAGGAGCGGTTCCAACGAGCCGTCGACGACGGCGATCTGCCTCCTGGGACCGACGCGGGACTCCTGGCCCGCTACGTCACCACCTTGTCCTTCGGTATCGCCGTGCAGGCCGCGAGCGGTGTCGCCCGCGACGAACTCCAGGAGATGGCGGACGCCGCCCTGCGCAACTGGCCGCTCGCCTGAGCCCTCCCCAGCAGGTGTGCGGGCGTCAACTCCCGGAAGGCCGCGGCTGCTTGCGCACGCGGAAGCGGAGCATCGTGACGGCGCCCGACTGGGTGTTGCTGAACGGTTCCAGGTCGATCCTGCCGAGGCCTGGGGGCGAGAAGCGGACACCGTCGCCGAGCAGCACCGGCACGACGTACACCAGGATCTCGTCGACGAGCCCGCGCCGCAGGCACTGGGCGGCCACGTCGGCGCCGAGGATCTCCAGGTTCTTGTCGCCCGCGGCGCTGCGTGCCGTGGCGACGGCCTCCTCGATGTCGCAGGTGAGGAACGTGACGGCAGGGTCCGGCTCGACGGGGGGCTCGTGGGTGAGGACGAACTGCGCCCCGCCGTCGTAGGCGGTGTCCTGGTCGGCCATGCGCTTGCCGACCTCGTACGTGCCCCGGCCGATGAGCATGGCGCCCGTGGCCGCCATGACTTCCGGGAACGTATCCGTAGTCAGATACTCGAAGATCCAGTCCATCGCGTGGTCGGGTCCCGCGATGAACCCGTCCAGTGACATCGCCCTGTTCACGACCACTTTGCCGGTGCCGATGTGGGTGCTGGTGCCGGTGCCGGTGTTCACATCACTCATGCGTCTTCTCCAGGGATCCGCACCGGCAGCCGCGTCGCGCCGCCTCTGCCGCGGGCGATGTGTCATTGGTGTGCGGTGCCCGCTGAGCATACGGTGACGTGCGCAGGAAGCCACCGCGCGGTCGTCAGGTCCGGGGAAGCTTGTGTCGTTCGCCGTGCCGACGGTCGGTACGAAGGACTCGACCATGGACCTGGATTGGAGCAGACAGTCACGGGTGAAGGGCGGGTCGTAGCCCAGTTCGTCCCACCGGTGGCGGCACCGTTGGACAGGTGAAGGCTCTGCTCGGGGCCGCCGCATACGTGCTGCGGCGCTATCCCGCGCTGCGCTGCGGCAGCCGCTCCGTGATCCGGTCGAACAGGTCCGTGAGGGGCTCGCTGACGTACCGGCCGAACTCCGTCAGTCCGTACGTGACTTGGGGCGGCGTCGTCGGCTCGACCTTGCGCCAGACCAGGTCGTCCTTGACCAGCGCGCGCAGGGTCTGGGTGAGCATCTTCTCGCTGATGCCCTGGATGCTGTCGCGCAGCTCGTAGAACCGAAGGTCGTTGCTCCGCAAGGAGATCAGCACCCAGATGCCCCACCTGCTGGTCACGTGGTCGACCACGTCGCGCGCGGGGCAGTCGGTGTGAAACACCTCATAGCGGGGGCCTGCCTCGGCCTGCGTCAGCTGCGCGCCTTCCTTCATGTCCGGAGCTTACCTCTGGGTATGTTCTTACGAAAAGTAAGCCCCCGCTCCTAGCGTCAACTGCCGTACTGCATAACTGCGGTACTGCGGAACTGCATAACTGCCGTACCGCACAACGGACTAGGAGCTGAACATGATCGTGGTGACCGGGGCTACCGGGAATGTGGGCCGACCTCTGACGCAGGCCCTGGCCGAGGCGGGCGAGCAGGTGACGGCGGTGTCGCGGCACGCGGCGGCGGTGCCGGACGGGGTCCGGCATGTGTCGGCCGACCTGGCCGAACTGAACGGCCTCGCCCCCGCGTTGGACGGGGCGAAGGCGCTGTTCCTCCTGCTGTCCGGCGACCTGCACGCCCCCGGAGCCAGGCCGGCCGACATCATCGGCCTGGCCGCGGTCCGCGGGGTCCGCCGGATCGTCCTGCTGTCTTCGCAGGGCGTGGCGACCAGGCCGCTCGGTCCGTCGCGGGTCGCGATGCGCGCGGTGGAGGACGCGTTGCGGGAGTCCGGCCTGGACTGGGCCGTCCTGCGCCCGGGCGGTTTCGCCTCCAACGCCCTGGCCTGGGCGGAGTCCGTCCGTACGCGAGGGACGGTCGCCGCACCCTTCGGCGACGTGGGGGTGCCGGTCATCGACCCGGCGGACATCGCCGAGGTTGCGGCGGCCTGCCTGCTGGACGACCGGCACACCGGTGCGGTGTACGAGCTGACCGGGCCGAAGGTGATCACGCCGCGTCAGCAGGCGCAGGCCGTCGCCGCCGCGCTCGGCTCGCCCGTACGGTTCCACGAACTCACCCGCGAGGAGGCCAGGGCCACGATGACCCGGTTCGTACCGGCCGAACTCGCCGACGACACCCTGGACATCATCTCCGCCCCGAACCCCGCCGAACTGCGGATCAGCCCCGACGTGGAACGAGTCCTCGGCCGCGCCCCGCATCCCTTCAGCGGCTGGGTCGCCCGCAACGTCGCCGCCTTCCGCTGAGAGACGGTCCCGGTGGCGACGATTCCGGCGGACGTCTTCAGCGGACGCCTTCATAGGATCCGCACCCATGAGACATCGCAATCTCTGGGGAATCGGGCCGAGTTGGGCTCGCGCGCTTCGCCGCCACCGGGTCACTGTCTGGGTGGTCGTAGGGACGATCGTCGGGTTCGGGGCCATCCTCATCGTGGTGGGCCCGGTGTCCTGGCTGGTGGCGGGCGACACGGTCCGGGACCTTCACGGGAAAGAGCGGGCCGACGCCCTGAACGCGGTACGTCAGACGGTGCTGACCGCAGTGGGCGGGTCGTCGGTGCTGCTCGGGGTGGGATTCACCGCCCGCAGCTATCGCCTGTCGCGGCGTGGGCAGGTGACCGAACGGTTCAGCACGGCCATCGGGCAGTTGGCCTCGGACAAACGTGCAGAACGCCTGGGAGCTGTCTACGGGCTGGAGCACGTCATGGCGGAATCACCTCAAGACCACGCCACGGTGGTGGGCGTGCTCGCGGCCTTCGTGCGGGAGAACGCCGGCAGAACTCCCCTCCGCCCAGAACCTGTTGGTCCGGACGGTCAGGGCGCGCAGAGGCCCCTCGCGGAATGGGGTACCGCACCGGCCGTGGACATCACGGCGGCGGTGGAGGTTCTCGCCCGGCGGCCCGAGCGGTTCGAGGCGCGCCGCATGGACCTGCGCTCGACCGAACTGGCCGGACTGCCCCTCCGCAGCTTCGAGTTCGAGGCCCCGCCCCGGCTCTCCCGGGCGTTCTTGACCTGGGCGGATCTGTGCCGTGCCGATCTGCGGGGCGCCGATCTGAGCGGCGCGATCCTCAACAGCGCTGATCTGCGCAGTGCCAACCTCGCCCAGGCCCGTCTCGATGGCGCGGGATTGTTCAAGGCCGACCTGCGAGACGCACTCCTCGCCGACACGACGCTGCTCGGCGCGGACCTCAGCGGGGCCGATCTCAGGGATGCCGGGCAACTGACCGCTCAGCAGCTGGCGGGCGCCGTGATCGATGATCAGACCCAACTGCCTCCGGCTCTCGCGGATGACCCATGGGTGGTGGCTCGCCTCGCGGACTGCCGCGCGCGGCGTGACCCGCGCGAGGCTCCCGCGCCGACCCCGCCGCGGCCAGTGCCTCCTCCAACTCGTTGAAGGCACGGCCGAGACAGCAGACATTGGCATCGTCGGGCATGAGGCCGTAGGCCGCCCAGGGCGACCCCTGCCCTCGGTACGGCGCCGCCCTTCGCTGAAGTCCTGGCCGGAGCTGCGGCTGAAGCTCAACTCGCCGCATCACGCGGGCTCTTGGGGTGAGTGGGGGCTGTGATGCGAGGCAGTGTGGCACGGCTGCGGCTCGACAGAAACACCCTCGCTGTCCGGTGGGCCGCCCCCGCCCATACGCCCATACGTCGTACTGGCCGACCCGGAGGGCAACCGGACCGGGCCGGCTCACTGCGCCCAGCGCAGCAGCGCCGTCGCCACCGCCGCGCCCACCATCACCACCGGGAACGGGGCCTTGCACAGCCGCAGGCCGACCCCGGCGGCGACCCCGCCGACGACCGTGAGGTCGAGCGTGGACCAGCCGGGGCCCGCCAGGTCGACCATGACGAAACCGGCGAGCAGCGCCGGAGCCATCAGGGCCATCACCGACCGGGCGCGGGGCGGCAGTTCGCGCTCGCCGAAGACCGCGGGGCCGACGGCCTTGAAGGCGAAGCCGAGCAGGGCGACCGCGGCGACCGCGGCCCACACGTGGGTCGTATTCATCGGGCCGTCTCCTGGTGGGGCTGGTCGGTCTGGTCGGGTTGGTCGGCTTTATCGGTCCGGTCCGTCGGTCCGGTCCGGTCCGTCGGGTCGGTTTGGTCGGCGCGGCCCGTCGGGTCGGTCTCGTCGGTCCGGCTCGAACGCGCGAGCGCGACCAGCGCCGCCGCCCCCGCGCCCGCGACCAGGGCGGGCCCTGCGGGAACAACGGCGATCAGTGCACCTGCGACCCCCGCGCCGATACCGGCGGACAGCCACCCCTCGCGCCCCCGCTTCAGCTCGTCGAGGAGCAGGACGGCGAACAACGCCGGGGTGAGGACGTCGAGTCCGAGGGTGTGCAGGAGTTCGGGATCGGGGGCAACGGCCACGCCGATGGCCGTGCCCACCACCCAGGACGGCCATTGGATCACCGTCGCGCCGAAGAGCAGCGGCCTGTCGAAGCGGCCGCCGCCGAGGTGGGCCGCCGCCCATGAGCCGTCGATCACCGCCTGCCCCTCAAGTGCCCGGCGCAGCCGTCCGCCTCGCAGGTCACCGGCGATGGCTATGCCCATGGGGATGTAGCGGATGTTGACCAGAGCTGCGGCGATCACGGCGGCGAGCGCGTCGCCGCCCGCGCCCAGCGTCGCCACCATGGCGAACTGCGCGGAGCCGGAGAAGACGACGAGCGAACAGATGACGGGGGCGATCGGCCCCCAGCCCTGGGCCTGGGTGAGTGCGCCGAAGCTGATGGCCAGCAGGAACGAGGCGGCCGCGAGGCCGGATCCGGTGTTGAGCCCGGACCGGAAGCTCCTGGCGCTGTCGAGCGGGGCGCTGGGGTCGCGCCGCAGTAGGTTCTCCATCCCGGCACCCTAACAAGCTATTCGCGTTTTGCTCGTTAGTTTTCGTATGAGACCGGTTAAGGTGAAGGGGTGAGCGAGGAGCGGAACCCCATCCCCAAGGCCATCCCCAAGACCGCCCCCAAGGGGGCCGCCGAGGGGACGACCAAGACCACCGGGACCAGCGAAAGGACCGAGGAGATCGAGCCGTCGCACATCGCGGGCCACCCCGTCCTGGACTTCGTGAACACCGTGGCCTGGCGCACCGACGACAGCCGCAGGGCCGAGCGCGTGCCGGACGCCGCGGCCTGGACGCAGTGGGCCGCCACGGCGGGACTCGGCGCGACCTCGCTCCCCGACGAGGCGGTCCTGCACAGCTTGCGTGAGGTGCTCACGGCGGTCCTGGACGCCTTCGCCGACGGCGCCACGCCTCCGGCCCCGGCATGGACCGCCCTGCGCGAAGCCGCCCTCGGCGCCCGCGAGGACGCCGCCCTGCCGCGCGCCTTTCCGCTGCGCCCGGTCCCGGCGACCATCACCGGCGAACTCGCCCTACAGGCGGAGGAGTTGCTGGGCGACGCCCGTGCGCTCTCCCGCGTACGCCGCTGTGAGGGGCCGGGCTGCGGCTGGTTCTTCCTGGACCGCAGCCGCAACGGCGCCCGCCGCTGGTGCAGTTCGGGCGACTGCGGCAACCGCGACCGGGCGCGGCGCCATTACGCGCGTACCCGCCAGGTCACCTGAGGGGAGGGGGCGTACTCGACGATGCGTGGGCTCGGCTGACACCGTGCCTGCCGAGCAGTCCGAGCCGAGTGCCCGGCGCCGGCCGACCGCCATCAACGAGTGGTTGCGCCGTACTGCTCCGACGACAACTCGAACACCCGAACCCGCCGACCGCCGTTGGGACTGACGGTCTCGCGGACCGGCTGCATCCCCAGTTTGGTCATGATCCGTTCGGAGGCCTCGTTGCCCACTTGAGCGATGCTGACGATCCGCTCAAGACCTCGCTCTTCGAACCCGAACCGCACAGCCGCCGCAGCGGCCTCGGTGGCCAAGCCCTGCCCCCAGTGGGAACGTCCCAGCCGCCAGCCGACCTCGACCGCCGGCAGCACCTCCGGCAAGAAGGTGGGCACCGAAAGGCCGGTGAACCCGGCCAGTTCACCGGTGGCCCGGATCTCCACGGCGAACAGGCCGAAGCCCTGTGACTCCCACTCGCTCTCCCACGCCTGGATCCCGCCGCGGGTCTGCCGTTCGTCACGGACGCTGCCGTCACGGATCCACCGCATGACCTCGGGGTCGGCATTGACGGCGGCCATCGGCGCAATGTCTTCCTCGCGCCAGCGACGCAGGACCAAACGGGGAGTCTCGAGCGTGACCATCCCATGATTCTGGATCACGAACGGGCTCACCGTCATCACTCTTTCCGACCCGGCCGGACGCGCCCATTCTGTGGAACATGAGCGCTCCGTACAGGATCAGGCGGCGGTCCGTGACGCGGGTGGGGCGGACTCCCGGGGAGGACGTCAAGGAGCACCTCGACCACATGATGCGCGTCATCCCCGGCGATGTGCTGGCCCTCTATCTGATGGGGTACGCGGCCATCCCGAGAGATGAGGCCGCAGGGCGTGTCGTGTGGTTCGGGATCTGTCTCGTCGTGCTGGTGGTCGTGCGGATCTTCGGTACGGCGGATCCAGCAGCCGGACTTCCGCCGCAGCCTGTGGGGGTGATCGTGCCGGCGGTGGCGTTCGTCGTGTGGGTGTATGCGACGGGCGGGCCGTTCGAGGATCTGCACATCGCCGTGGGGTGGGTCGGCGCGCTCGCGGTGTTCCTCACGTCCTTCGCCGTTCCCTATCTCGTCCAGGGCGAGATCGAGGAGGAGGACGGGAGCGAAGAGAGGGACGGGGGCGGGGAGTGAGTACAGGGGATGGCGATGTCGGGCTGCTCGACGACCTGTTGATGTTCACGGTGCAGATCCGGCACCGGTGCACCCGGCGGGTCGTCGGTGCCGGGCTGCTCGCCGCCCGGGACTGCGTCGTCACCTGCGCGCATGTGCTGGAGGATGCCGGGATCGTGCTGGGCCCGACGCTGCGCGAGCAGGCACCGGAGCAACGGCCGACCGTCCCGGTACGCCTGCTGAACGGGAGCGGATGGTCCGGGTGGGCGCGTCCGATGCAGTGGCTCCACGGGAAGTGGCGCAGCGAGGACGGCGACGACGTGGCGGAGCTGTGGCGCGATGACATCGCCGTACTGCACATCCTCGGGGAGCCACCCGGGGATGCTTTCGGACGGCCCATGGAGCCGGGCGGAGCGGGTGGGTCCAGGGGGCACACCTTCCGCAGTGCCGGGTTTCCGTATCTGACCGGCAGCGGTGTCTTCCACATCAACGGACGCTTCATGGGACGGCGTCCGGGCACGAAGCGAACTCCCTTGATGTGTGCGGAAGTTCAGCTGAGGAGTGATCAGCTGCCGAAGAAGGGCATGAGCGGGGCGCCCGTACTCGACGAGCGGTTGAACCGTGTCGTGGGCCTCGTCCAGTCCTGCGTCCTCGTACGCAAGTGGCTCCTGTACGACTCGGGCGTGGCCTGGGCCGTGGACTGCACGGTTCTCGCCCTGCCCCCGCTGTCACTGCCGGTGCGTGGCGAGCCGCGCGCCCGGCAGCAGGTGCCGCGCTCACTGGTTTCCCCGGAAGCGGTGAGCGCCGCGATCGTGCGGCCGCTGAGTCATCTCCTTCCCGTGGGTCAGGCGGAGGAGCCGGACGAGTTCCTGCCCAGGGAGGAACCGCTGCGGGTGCTGTGCGGCGAGATGGACGACCCCGAGCGGCGGATGATCGGGCTCATCGGATTCGGCGGGGAGGGCAAGAGCTCGCTCGCCCGCGAAGTGGTGCGGCGCAGGCGGCGGTTGAGAGCCGCGCCCGTCGTGTGGTGGAGCTTCGACGCGGAGGGCGGGCCCGAACTGTTCTTCGAGACGGCGCTGGAGCACTTCACGCATGGTCGGCTGCGTCTCGGTCCACCGGATCCGTCCCCGTCCATGCGGATGGACGCCCTGTCCGTCCTGGCCGAGGTTCAGCCCTGCGTCTTCGTCCTGGACGGGGTCGAGGCTGTGCAGGAGCGGGACGCCGCAGGATTCGGCCGTGTCGCCGACGACAATCTGCGGACCTTCCTGCAGCGCTTCGCCTCGACCCCGCATCCCTCGTTCTGCCTGCTCACCAGCCGACTGCCGTTCCGCGACCTGCTCCGTGCGCCCTACAGCGCCTACCGTGAGCACACCGTCGGGCGGCTGACCGCCCAGGAGGGCCGGGCGCTGCTGCGCGACCGCGGGGTGCGGGGGCCGGCCGCCGACCTGGACGCGCTGGTGGAGGCGTGGCGCGGGCATGCGCTCTCCCTGGACCTCATCGGCCGGCTGGTGCGGCGGCGCTTCGGCGGGGACCTCGCCCGCGCCCCCTTCGGTGAAGGGCCTGACAGCGAGCTGTCCCCCGACGCGGGGACATCGGGCCTCCTCGACTTCTACGACGGCCATCTCTCCGAGGCCGAGCGCACGGCGCTGGCCGTGCTCGCGGCCT
This sequence comes from Streptomyces sp. NPDC059002, assembly GCF_042740435.1. Classification (NCBI taxonomy): domain Bacteria; kingdom Bacillati; phylum Actinomycetota; class Actinomycetes; order Kitasatosporales; family Streptomycetaceae; genus Streptomyces; species Streptomyces sp. NPDC059002. The sequence goes on from NZ_JBHYJI010000011.1 coordinate 76,658, forward strand.
TCCGCGGCGCGGTGGGGGAGGACCGGCTGGGGGCGATCCTCGGTGATGCGGGGCCGAGGCACCTGCCTCGCCTCGATGGACGTGCCCTTGACCACCTCCTGGACGAGCTGAACGATCTCGGTGCCGTGCACCGCGACGAACGACACCGTGCCCTGACCCTGCATCCGCTCCTGCGCCACCACTACCGGGCTGTCCTGGCGAGCTGGGAAGCGCCAGACCGTGCCGAACTCCATCAGCGCATCGCGGACGCCTGCCTGCGGGACGGGCAGGACGCGGGAGACGATGCCGACCTCGTCGGCCTGGTTCCGCTGATCGAAGCCGTGCACCACTTGTGCGGGGCGGGGCACTTCGATGCGGCGCTGCGGGTGTACCGGCAGCGGCTCGAACTGGGGTCGGCCATGCGGCTTTCGTACCAGCTCAACGCGTACGAGACGGTGTCGGCGCTGCTCGACGGGTTCTGGCCGACGGGCCGCCTGACGGAGGACCCTGCCCTGCCGCCCGGCCCCGACAGCCGCTACGTCGTCAACCGCAAGGCCGTCTCCCTCATGAACACCGGCCGACTCGCCCCGGCCTCCGCACTCTTCGAACGCGCCGTGTCCATCGGCGAATCCACCGGTGACCTGCTCGGTGCCACGCACAGCGCCGAGAATCTCGCCGAAGTGAGCCTCGATCTGGGTGAGTTGGAGGCCATGGCGGCCGCGGCCCGCAGGGCGTTGGAGCTGGCCAGGGCGCTCCCTCCCGTCGAGCGTGATGAGGAAGTACGGGACAGCTCCTGTCACTTGGGTACGGCGCTCGCTCTGATGGGCCGACGCGAGTCGGCCGCGCGCTGTTTCGACGACGCCCTTCGGGTGCAGCGCACCCTGCAGCCGGACGTACCCGAACCCGTCCTGATGGACATCTGGGGCATCGCGCACGCCGAGTTCCTGCGCCGCTGCGGCGACCGCGTCGCCGCCCGCCGCATCACCGAGGCCAACCTGCGCTTCGCCGAGGACGGCGGCCTGAAGGATGACGTGAGTATCTGCCACCGGCTGCTGGGCCTGCTCGAGGCGGACGACGGGCGGCTGCGGCCCGCGTGGGACCATCTGCGCAGGGCAGTGGACCTGGCCCGTGAGATCTCCGAACGCACCGTCCTCCTGGAGGCCCTGTCCGCCCGTGCCCGCTTTGGTGCAACGTCCGGAAGCCGGGTGGACACCGCCCTGGTCGAGGCCGACCTCACGGAGGCCCTGGACTACGCCGTCGCAGGCGGTTATGCGCTCCGCCACATAGATCTCCGGATCAGCGGCGCCCACCAGCACATCTGCCAGGGCCGCTTCGCCAAGGCCTCCGACGACCTCAACTGGGCGCGGCTGGAGGCGGGCCGACGCCACTACGCCTGGGGACTCGACGACGTCACGGATGCGGAGCGCAGCCTCGCAGACGCCACGTGGTAGGCAGCCGCCGCCCGGCTTGATCTTTGTCGTGGGTGAGGCCGTGGGTCGCATGGGCCCCGAACTGGAGCGCTCGTGCCGCAACTTTCGCTGTGCTGGGCCCACATGGCACAGTCGTTGCCATGACGTTGGATGACCTGCCCGGCTGGCTGGTCGGCTGGTGCGTGGACGAATTGGGGAACGAGCCGGTCAGCGTGCTGTTCGAACGGCAGTCGCTGTCGGCGGTGTTCGGGCTGCGGCTGGCCGGTGGGCAAGAAGTCGTGGTGAAGGCGCGGGAGGACGACGGCAGGGCCGCTTCGTGTCTCGCCGCCCAGAGCCAGCTGGCGGAACGGGGGTTTCCGTGCGCCCGGCCGCTCACGCCCGTGACCGGCATCGGCGCGCTGGCCGTGCATGCCGAGGAGTCCCGGCCCGGCGGCGAACTGCTGCGCGGCGACTCGCCGGACGTCGCCGTACGCTATGCGGCGGTGTTCGCCCGGCTGATGTCCGAACTGGCCGAGGTGACCGTCGCGCCGCCACTGCCGAATCCCCGCTGGTCACGGTGGGACCACACGGATCCCGGGCTGTGGCCCGCGATCGGCTTCCTCGACGAGCGAGACCAGAGCGCCGTGCCCGCGTACGTCGTCGACACGGCCGCCCGGGCCCGCAAGCGGCTGCTGGTGGCCGACCTGCCGTGCGTACTGGGCCACGCCGACTTCGAGGCCCAGAACCTCTACTGGCACGACGGCGATATTTGGGCCGTGCACGACTGGGACAGCCTGGCGTGGCAACCGGAGGCGGCCCTGGCAGGCGCGGCGTCCGGGGCGTTCGCCAGCACCTCGCCGCCGACCCTGGCCCCGATCGAGAGTTCCGCGGCGTTCCTGGCCGCCTACCAGGACCTTCGGGGGCGCCGGTTCACCGTCGAGGAACAGGAGGTCGCATGGGCCGCCAGCCTGTGGGCGGCAGCCCACAACGCCCGCTGGGAAGCCCTGAACAGTGACCCCCCGAAGTCCGGGGAAGCCGTCCGCGCCCAGGCGGCCGAGCGCCTGAGCCGAGCAAACGCCTAGGGCTTGTCCGACCGGACACGGGGCATAGGGCGGACATGCCTCTCTCGCTGCACCACATAGTCATCGACGCCCATGACCTGCCCGCCCTCGCCCGGTTCTGGGCTGAGGTACTGGGCTGGCGGATCCTGTCCGAGCGGGAGCGCGAGGTCGTGATCGGGCCGGACGAGACCGCGCCGGTGGGCATCTGCTTCATGCCGGTGACCGACCGCAAGGTCGACAAGAACCGCCTGCACCTCGATCTGACGTCCTCCGCGGAGGACCGGGACGCCGAGATCGAGCGCATCCTCGCACTGGGCGCCCGCAGGGCGGATGTCGGGCAGAGCGGCACCGAGTCATGGACCGTGCTGGCCGATCCGGAGGGGAACGAGTTCTGCGTGGTCCGCCCGAAGCGGACTCTTATCGGTTAGGGATGGTTCGGGACATCTTGTGCCGGTTTCCGCCGAAGGGGGGCCGTCCGCCTGCGCCGCCAGGCACGCGTCCTGGATCTGGGCAAGATCAGGTCCCCCTGGAATTTCCCTGATGCTCGGTCAATTCGGCAGTTTCCGGAGGCGGTTACTTTCCGGCCGCACTTGATCAACAAAAACCGTTCGGCAATGCCAAGGCGATACCGGCGGGCAATTTCGTCGGCGGTGAGGGGGATTTCACCGCGGGGGTTCCGATGGCGACTCGTGAGCTACTTCACTTTGCCGGGCTTTGAACTTTACCGGGAGATCGGGATACCGTCACCGACGTCCGAACCGGTGGTCCAGACCAGGCTGCCGAGTTCAAGGGCGAATCGCACATTGACCATGTGCACGCACATTGACCATGTGCAGGGGGGAAGAAGCCACCGGGGGAGGCTCTGCATTGCCACGCGTTCGCCGCCTTTGGGGCCCCGTCCCCCCTTTGTGCACATAGCACCAAGGGGAAGTATAAATGAACCGCAAGCCCATCCGGTACGTGGCCGCCACGGCCATGGCCGCCGTCGCTCTCGGCGTCGCCGCTCCGATGGCCAGCGCTGTCGAAGCACAGCGGAACACGGCCACCCAGGTCTCCGTCGACCGCATCTCCGCCGACGAGCTCGCCGCACTGATCGCAGCGAGCCCGGCCGCACAGAGCAACGGCGAGGCCGAGCTGACTCCGGAGATCCTTCAGGAGCTGCAGCAGCTCCAGGAGCAGCCCCAGTACGCGAAGGGCCGGCTCGGCGCGGTCATCGAAGTACTGAAGAAGTCCGGCGGCCTGGTCAAGTCCGGCGCGAAGGCCGCCCTGAAGGGCTGGAAGAAGTACAACGAGTGGGTCAACAGCCTCTCCAACTGGAACCCGGTGAAGTGGACCCTGAAGTCCCTGCCCACCGCCGTGCAGTGGGAGGTCTACGAGTGGCTGCGCAAGCAGCTCTGATCTGACGCCTGTCGGGGTGCGGCCACAGCAGCCGCACCCCGGCAGGGCCTGCCTGTCGTACTGCTCCAACAGCCCTAAGGGAACAGAACGTTGAACCGTAAGCAGTTGCAGATCGGAGCGGCGACCGCCATGGCCGCCGTCGCTCTCGGTGTCGCCGCGCCCGCCGCCTCCGCGGTGGAGAGGGCCCGCACCGCCACCACCTCCACCGCTCCCGTCGAGCTCTCCGCGGCCCAGGCGGAGCAGATCCTGGCCTCGCCCGAGCTGCGCCCGCATCTGGGCGGCGACGCCCAGGTCCTGCTCCAGGCCGTGGCCGAGGGTGACACCCGCCCCGAGATCCAGCGGGGTGCCGTCGACTCGGCGGCCAAGGCCGCCTTCGGCCTCATCAAGAAGGCCGGCGGCAAGGTCCTGTCGGGCGCCGCCAACGCCGCGAAGAAGGGTGTCCCGGCGTTCAAGAAGTGGGCCGACGGCCTGGCGTGGTACCACCCGGTGCGCCTGGCCGTCGCCGCGCTCGGCGGCGAAGCCGTCAAGCAGCTGGTGAGCATGCTCCGCGGCTGACCGGCCGCCGCATGGTCACGGCCCGGCCCCTGCCAGGCCGCCAGGGGCCGGGCCGTCCCTTCTCCATCCCCCCCACGCACACGCATGTACTGCAGGAAGGCGCCATGAGTACTGACTCCGCCCATTCCCCGACCGACACGTCCGGCCGTGCCACTGCCCCCGAAGAGAAGCCCGCCTGGGCGGCCGCGGGCCTGTTCGCCGCGGGATTCTTCTCCGCTGTGAACTGGGGCGGCACCAGCGGCTGGTGGTATGCCCTGTGGATTCCCCTCCTGGTCATTGCCCTCCTGGGTGCGGGCCATGAATGGACGGTCCTCGTCAAGGCGCGTTTCCGTATGGGTGTGAGCGAATGGCCTGCCATGATCGGTACGCATACGGCGCTCATCGCCGGAGTTTTCATAGTGCTCGGCGTGCTTCGGCCATGACCTCGCCCGTATGCAAAATGTCGCCGCAACCCGCCAGTCCACAATTGCGCCGGAACATCTGATGACTGACGCGCTTTCAGCCCACGGAATTACGAAGAGATTTCAGGGGCGCCTTGTCGTCGACGGCGTCTCGATGACCCTGTCCGCGGGTTCCGTCACGGCCTTTCTCGGCGCCAACGGCTCGGGCAAGACCACCACCCTGCGGCTCATGCTCGGCCTCCTGCACGGCGGCGGCCAGACCCTGTTCCACGGGCGGCCGCTGGCCGACTGGCGTCAGCCCGCCCGGATCGTCGGCGCCGTCTTCGGCGGAGTCGCCGGCCACCCCAAGCACACCGTCGCCGCGCATCTGCGGATGGCGGCGGCCGGAATCGGCGTACCGGCAGGGCGAGTTGACGAGGTCCTGGAGCGCGTGGGGCTTCAGGAGGCGGCAGGCCGACGCATCGGCGCGCTCTCCCTCGGCATGGCGCAGCGCGCCGGAATCGCCCAGGCGCTGCTCGGCAACCCCTCCGTACTGCTGCTCGACGAGCCCGCCAACGGCCTCGACCCGCACTCCATCCTGTGGTTGCGGGCCCTGCTGCGGCAGCTGGCCGAGGAGGGCCGGGCCGTGCTCGTCTCCAGCCACCTGCTCGCCGAGGTCGAGCAGTCCGCGGACCGCGCGGTGGTGCTCGCCCGCGGCCGGACCGTCGCCGAGACCTCCATCGCCGAGCTCGCCTCACGGGCCGGAAAGCGGGTGACCGTGCAGAGTCCGCAGCTCGACCTGCTCCAGCCGCTCGTACGCGAGCACGGCGGCACCCTCGAGGCCACCGGCCCCGGCGCGGCACTGATCACCGGGCTCGACCGCTTCCGGATCGGCGACTATGCCGCCGAGCACCAGATCCCCCTGCACTGGATCGAGGAACGGCAGCCGTCCCTGGAGGACTTCTATCTCTCCGTCGCCCAGCAGGAGTTCGAAGTACGTTGACCGCTCCCGTCGGCCCTCCGGCCACCGTCCCTGCCCTGCCCACCGTCCTGCACCGGGCCGTGCGCTACGAACTGCACCGGCTGCGCGCTCTGAAGTCGACCTGGATCGTCCTCGGCGTACTGCTCGCAGCCAGCCTCCTCAACGGCGCCCTGCTGCTGCTCGAACTGCCCACCGCCGAGGGCGGCATCCGCCTCCCGCTCGACACGACCACGCTCGCCGACTGGCTCCAGCACAACCCGACCGCCCAGCAAGTGCCCCTGAGTGCACTGCTGTTGGTGTTCGTCTTCGGCACGGGCCCGGTCAGCAGCGAACTCCGTTTCCACACCGCCCGCACCAGCTGGCTGACCCTGGGCAGCCGCACGGTGGCGTACGCGGCGAAACTGATCGTGGGCGCCGCGAGCGTGCTGGCCGCCGCCTGCACGGGGCTGCTCCTCCAGGCCGCGACCGGCTGGGCGACCCTGACCATCGCGGACGCACCGCAGCCGGACTGGGGCGCCGCGGTGCCCGCCGTCCTGCGCTATCTGCTGATCATGGCCTGCTGGCCGGTGCTCGCCGCCGGGGTGGCCGCGCTGCTCGGCAGCCGGGTCGCCGCCGCCCTCGCGCTCACCGTCTGGCCGCTCCTCGGGGAACGCATCGCCGGATTCCTGCTCGGCCGCGTCCCCGGTCTCGACGGGGTCGGCGAGTGGCTGCCCTTCACCGCGGCCCGGGCCGCCCTGCACGTCCCGGGCGACGAGACCGATCCGTTCGTGCGTGCGCTCATCGGCAGCTCCCTGGCACCCGCGACCGGGCTCGCGGTCTTCCTCCTGTGGACCGCGGCCGCCGCCACGGCCGGCTGGCTGCGCTACACGCGCCGCGCGGCACCCTGACACACGGCCGCGTCCGGCGGCGCATGACCAAGTGAGGGCCCACCACAGGCTCTTGGCAGCATGGGACGAGGCCGTGCGGGCCTGACTCGTCATCACACCCGAGTCGACTCGCACGGCCTTCGCCATGTGCACACCTGTGACCCAGATCGATCCCGGGGGAGTCCGTCAGACGGAGAAGCCGGTGACCTTGTTCGGCGTCACGCGCACGATGAGCCGCAGTACGTCCTCCGGCTCGGCCGGCGGGTTCTCGCCGAGGTACTTCTGCGAGAGCGTGAGAGGCAGCGACTTCTCGGGGTCCTCGATCAGCTCGGCGGTGCCCCGGATGTCTATGGACTCGTACGGGTTCTCGGTATCGAAGACGGTCAGGCTGATCCGCGGGTCCCGGGCGAGATTCCTGGCCTTCAGGCGCCCCGCCGTGGTGGAGAAGAGCACCGTGTCTCCGTCCCTCGCGATCCAGACCACCGAGGTCTGCGGCCCGCCGTCCCGGTTCAGCGTCGCGACAGTGGCGAAGTTCCTCCCGTCCAGCAGCTTGCGCGTCCCCTCGTTAAACGTTGCCGACACAGCCCCACCCTTCTGTTCAACACTGCGAGTTGTTCGCTGTTGATGCAGAACAGGCACGAAGATCGAATTGTTCCCACCGCAGGGCCGAGGCTTACCTCGCAGGTAATCGTCTCGGCGTGCCTGCACGGGCAGGATGGGCGATCCCTCCGCGTCGCAGGACGCGGACCAGGACGGGAGGCCAGCCATGCCCACAGCCGCAGCTACGAACACGCGCACCGCGGTGGAGGAACTGCTGCGCAGAATCGCCGAGGGCGACCCCGAGCGCATCGCCGAGATGTATGCCGAGCAGGGGGATTGGAAGCTCGACTGGCCGGAGGCCGAGCACGGCCGTACTGCCACGCCGTGGATCCGTCACCGGTCCTCCCGGGCCGACGCGGCCGCCCACTATCGCGAGCTTGCCGAGTACCACGTGCCGGAGGACGTGGCGACCGAGGTCGAGCGCATCCTCGTCGACGGAGACGACGCGGTCGTGCTCGGCGAGATCCGTCAGACCGCCCGGCCCACCGGACGTGCGTATCAGGCGCGGTTCGCCCTGCACCTCACCATCGAGGACGGCCTCGTCACCCGGCACCACGTCTACGAGGACAGCCTCGCCGTCGCCCAGGCATTCGAGGCCGATGACCGGTGAGATGCCGAGCGGCTCCGGCTCACCCGTAGTCGGCGCCGATCGCTACACGGGTTCCTCACGGATGTAGCCCTGGTCGATGAGCCACTGCACCGAGATGCCGTCCGGGAGCATGAACTGCGTTCCGCCCCCGGGCTGTTCGAACCAGGGAGCGACCTCGCCCGCCTGGATGAAGCCGTACTTTACGGCGTCCTCCGGCGACCACAGCCGGAGCCAGGTGTACACGTGGTACCCGCATGCCACGTACATGGGAGGCAGGGAACGCTGGGCGAACGGCGTCCCCGCGGGGTGCGCGAACCTGCCCAGCGGGCTCCCGAACCGGTCCCACTGTTCCATTCCCTCCGCGGACCGGGCCTGCTCCTGCTCGCGCCCGCGACCCCGCCCCCGCCGCCACAGCCTCATGACCGTCCCCCCATCGGATAGGCGTCCACGTCTTCAAGGCGTACGCCCGGACACTGCTGCGGGATCTGCGCCCGGAACCTGTCCGCCCACTCGGGCCGGACCAGCTTCAGGAGCTGGACCTGCTTGGCCAGCCACCCCACCCGGGTGTCGTCGCAACCGGCCAGCAGACCACGGTGGGCGAGTTCCCAGCGGGAGGCGGCGTCACGGGTGGTGTGCAGCGCCGCCCAGTACAGAAACTCGTCCAGGTCCCCGGCTACGCGGCGCTGCACCACCTCGTTGCGCTCCAGCACCACCCAGTGGATGGCACCGTCGCGGATCTGGGCATGGGGGTAGCCGGCATCGGGCGGTCCGTCGCCGACGACGTCCGCGCCGTCGAGCCCTTCGATGCCCGACAGCATGCTGCGCACGGCAGCGTAGACACCCTCGAGAGTTGTCGTCATGCAGACGATTATGGCATCAGGTGCGGGCGCTCTCGTGTGGCCCTTGTCTCAGGCGCGGGAGCCGTCCAGCGGGGGAGGCTGCCAGACAGGATCGAGGATCACGGGGTCCGCCGGTTTGACCTTCTCCAGGACGTGCCAGAGGTTCTGGAACCACGCCATGTGGTACTGAGCCACCTGGCGCGTCGATTTGGTGGCGGACTGCACGTTCCAGCCGATGTACCGGGCGTCTCCGTGATGGATGCCGAATCCCGCGGTGTCCAGGATCCGGTGTTCTTCGCCGTCTCTCGCGATCGAGCTCTTCACGATGCCGTAGGCGCCGTAGATGGCCCGCTCCTCATTGAGGATGTAGAGCTTGGCCTGGGGGCAGTGCGGTGACTCCCGTACTTCGCAGCTGATGGCGATGTGGGGATGGCGGTGGTGTACGCCGTCGAGCAGTATGCGGATGCGTTTCCAGTCTTCGAGGGTGAAGTCCTCGCGCATGCGCTCGCGGTTCACCGGCGAGTCGCCGAAGGTGAGATGACCGCTGCCGTCCTCCGCCGGATTCAGGGTGCCGGGCAGGTTCATCGGGGAGCTGAGGTGCGCCACGATGATCCGCAGGGTGAGGCACCTCGGTCGCAGTGAGCCGTCAGCGACTTCCAAGAGGCGGTCCCTGATGACTTCGTGCAGCGTCTGCATGGTGAATCCGAAGAAATAGATCCGTACGTGCGTCGCCTCGAATGCTGCCTTTGTCGGAACGGTGAGGCCGTTCAAGGCGCCGTACACCTCGACATCGGACGTTTCCTTGTCCGTTGCGTCGCTGATCGCGTCGAAGAGAATGAGGGCGACGATCGCGGCGAGGGAGCCGCCGAGCAACTGGTGGTCCTCGAGTGTGTCGCCCACGGGGTCGATGAACTCCGCGGTCACGCCGAGCACGGCCACGCTCGTCAGAAGCCCTTTGACGAGAGCGGACTTCAGGCCCGAGAGACGTCGTGTCAGCTCGGCCAGCACCGACCCGCGTCCCTGTCGTCTCGGATCGCGTATGGGCAAGCCGACCCTCCCCAAGTGGTGACGCACCATCATCGCGCGGACAACTCATGGGAGCCAGGGGGCAATTGGGCGCCAGGAGCCCTGCGGTGGCCCGAACCTCGAACCCTGCCCTTCTGGTTGCCCTTTCAGCCCTCGCGGTTGCCGTCCCTAGGTCATAACCTCGGCCCTCGGGCCGAACACGGCGATCTTCGGGCCGAACATGGTGATCTGCCGAACAGGGCGATCTGTCGAACACGGCGATCCGGGGGGCTGGCGAGCGTGCGAGAGACACGGGACCGCTCGGCGTCACCGACGGCCGCGGCGGCGCCGAGACGCCCGGTGCAGGGCGTGGGCCCGGAGCGCTCCGCCGGGCCGGTGCCGCACCCCGCCGGACTCGCCGATCTGCAACGCACCGCGGGCAACGCGGCCGTGACGGGCTGGGTGCAGCGCCAGGAAGATCCCGCGGTGAGGGACGAGACGCGTCGCCATGCCGTCGATCCCACCGGGCACGGCGAGTGGGGCACGTTCTGCGACATGATGGCGAAGGCGGGATTCTCCGACGACATCACCGACGTCGCCTGGCAGCTCGTTCTCGGTGGCATCGCCGAACAGGGACAGCTCAACGACGAGGCCATGGCGAAGTATGCCGGTCGCCAGGAGCAGCGCGACCACCGTGCGTCGAACAGCTGGTACCAGGAGCTGGTGAAGCTCATCGGCGACCATCTGGCGATCGGCACACCGACGCTGGCCCTCTGGTCGGGCGGCAGGGAGGTCAGCGACTACGCCCTTGCCAAGGGGCACACGCCCCTGGAGTCCACGGCGTTCGGAGGCGTGGTCGACAAGCTGACGTTGACCTCGGACTGGATGCGCAAGACGCCGATGTGGAACGTCCTGTCCAAGGCCTTCGTGGACCGCGCCCGCGGCCCTGTCCACATCTTTCTGCGGGCGTACAACCCGGAAAGCGTCCTCATCGCGCAGGAAGTCCCCAGCTGCGCGTGGTCATGGCGCTCCACCCAGGAGTACGGCTCATCTGGCACCCGGTGTACGCCGCGGCCGACGGGAAGCTGATGGAGGTCACGGAGCGCCTCGAGCTGACCGCCGATGCCTCCTACTCCTCCCGCGACAGGTGCGTGCAGGTCCTCTACGACTACCTCCGGCTTCACCACGACCCGGCCAACTCCCACTCGCGGCGCGCCCATACGGACATGAGCGCGCGGCTCGCCGAGAACGGCAATCCGCAGGAGCGCTGAAGCGCCGTCCCCACGGGTCGGGCCGTTGTCGAAGGTCGGCGTGACTTTCATGCCTCGTCTTGGGCGGCCGGAGTGCGGTGGACGAGCCCGGCCAGGAGCAGGTCGGCGACCGCGTCGGCGTGCTCGAGGACGGCCTGGGGGGCGAGCGGATCGCCGGGGCCGATACGGCGGGCCAGGCCGAGCAGGCTGAAGGGGGCGCTCGCGCCGTGTGCGAGGAGGAAGTGCAGGGTGCGCACGGGCACCGGCGCGATCTGCCCCTGGTCGATCAGCTGGCGCAGGGGTGCGGTGAGCGTGCTGAGCATCGGCTCGACGTGATGCTCGTACAGGTAGGCCAGCCTGGGGGTTTCCGCGACTCCTTCGATGTTGACGAGCCGTAGCACCTCGGGCTGGTCGGCGTGGACGAGGACGAAGCGGCGGATGATGCGGCGGGTCTGCTCCAGCGGCCCGCCGCTGGTGTCCTTCAGCTCCGGCGCCAGCTGCGCGCCGATGCGGGTGAAGGCCCAGTCGACGGTGGCGTACCAGAGCTTCTCCTTGGAGCCGAAGCGCTGGTGGATCAGGTTGTGGCTGACCCCCAGCTCCCGGTTGAGCGCGGCGATCGAGGCCCCGTCGTAGCCCTTGTCGGCGAACATCCGCAGCGCGGCGCCATGGATCTGCTCCAGCGTGGCGGGGGAGAGCTGGGCGGCGGGGCGGCCGCGTCTGGCGGGGCGGGTCATCTCCGTACTCATGGGCCCACCCTAGCATTATGTTGACACACATCAATTTTTAATTGATAGTCATCAACATAATGCTCAGTGGCGCACCAGCACCTGGCCCACCGACGGAGCCCACCAACGGAGGCGTTCATGAGACGCGAGACCCATGTGATCGGTGAGACCTTCGCTTACCGGTTCGCCCATCCAAGGGCCGATCACGTACTCCTTGTCCAGCACGGCATCGGCGGCCACGGAGGGATCTACGACAACTTCGCCGCCGCCTACGCCGACCTCGGCGCCGAGGTCTGGTGCATGGACGCGCCCGGCCACGGCCAGTCCCGCACGACCCGTCCGGCGGGCCGGTTCACCCTCGACGAGTGGGTGACCGCGGCCGTCGAGACCGGTGAGCACATCGCGGCACAGACCGGCCTGCCGGTGTTCGTGAAGGGATCGTCGCTGGGGGCGGCGGCCGCCTACTGCGCCCACGCCGCGAGCGAGGTCTTCGCCGGGGCGGTGCTGATGGGGTACATGATCCCGTCGTCGCCGCTCATCCCCGCCGACAACCCGTTCCGCACCCCCGCCTTCGAGCGCATGGTCGAGCAGTTCGGGGGCGCCCTGCAGTTCGACATCGGCCGCTTCTACGACTTCGACACCGACTACGGATACGCCGGTGCCGACCGGCAGAAGCGCCAGGACCCGCTCAACACCTGGTCCTACGACCTGGCGTCCGTGGGTTCGCTGATGCGCTACGACCCGGCCGTCGCTCTGGCGGCCAACACCAAACCCCTCCTGTTCACCGTCGGCGAGAAGGACCCGGTCTTCACACCCGACATCGCCCGCTCCACCGTCGCCGCCACGGCCGGACCGGTGGAGCGGTACGTCCACCCCGGCGGAGTCCACCAGTTGATGCTCTTCCACACCGCCGACTATGCCCGCGTCGTCAGCACGTGGTGCCGTACGACCCTCGCCGCCCCGTCCAGGAAGGCCCAGCCATGACCGTCCACCCGCGCGGCGTCAACCATCTGGCCATCGCCACCCGCGACATCAAGGCGCAGATCGACTTCTTCACCAACGTCCTGGGCTGCAAGCTCAAGGCCCTGTACTGGATGCACGGCGCCGAGGGTGCCTGGCACGCCTTCTTGGAACTCAACCCGCACTCGTACGTCGCCTTCGTCCGGCACCCCGACAATCCCGGCACATTGACGTGGGGCCTGACCCACGCGGGCACGCCCACCGGCCCGGTTGCCGCGGGTGCCCTGCAGCACGTCGCCTTCCACCTGGACAGCGTCGAGGACCTGCTCGCCCTGCGGGACCGGATCCGCAGCCGCGGCATCATGGCGATCGGCCCCGTCGACCACGGCTTCTGCCAGTCCCTCTACTTCGGCGGCCCCGAAGGACTCGCCCTCGAACTCACCACCGGCGAGGCGATCGACGACCAGGCGTGGATCGACCCGGAAGTCGTCGAGCTGGCCGGCATCGCCCGGCACGAACTCGCCCGCTACCGCGATCCGGCACCGTACCAGCGGCCCGAAACCCCGGTGCCCCAGCCCGCCCTCGACCGCGGCAGGCCGCACCTGAACTTCTCCGACGAGATCTACGAGGTGCTCGCCACGGCCACCGACGAACAAGTCCGCGCGATGCTCAGCGACACGACACCCCCCGTCACGACACCCCCCGCCACACCGCACACATGACCGCCCGTCCGAGCCCGCGGCCTCTTGCACCGGACGGCGTGGCCGACGTGTCAGCCGCTTCGGGCGGCCGCTCCCCCCACCAGCTCGGACTCCTGCGTCCCGCGCATCGCGCAGATCTGCGACTGGCTCGCCACCGACCAACTGTCCAAGGCCCCGGCAGTGCCCCTGTCTCTGCTGGAGGCCGACGACTGCGCAACCGCTGCACCAGTACGACACCTCGCCCCCGCCGCCAC
>NZ_JBHYJI010000011.1:90307-204133 GCF_042740435.1 Streptomyces sp. NPDC059002
TGGAGGCCGACGACTGCGCAACCGCTGCACCAGTACGACACCTCGCCCCCGCCGCCACCCATCACAGATGGCCACCCCACAACTCAACGCCTAGGAACCACCCGTGCACGCCACCCTCATCACCCTGACCCTTCTGCTGGCCGTCTTGTTCGCCTTCACCGGAACCACCAAGGCACTGAACACCGTCACCGCTCGCAAGAACGCCACTCACCTGGGCATCAGCACACCGCTGAGCCGCCTCATCGGCATCGCCGAACTCGCCGCAGTCATAGGCCTGTTGGCCGGACTCGCCTTCACCCCCCTCGCGACCGCGACCGCAGCCGCGATCTGCCTGCTCATGATCGGCGCCGCAGGTTCCCACCTCAAAGCCGGGGACTCCGCAGGGGCCCTCGCCCCCGCCGCCGTCACCACCCTGGCCGCCATCGCCCTGCTGGTGCTCACCCTCACCACCTGACGGCGACGCCCCGACACGGCCCTGTACTGCTTTGAGCGCGGTGCAGTCGTGTTGGGGCAACGGCCATCCGGAGGTCTACCCGTGGGCGGGGGATGGTTGGGGCCCAGGCGATCTATGCCGAATGGTCCGGCGACAGCTTGAGCGGACGCAGTGGCTGAGGACTATGCCTGGGCCAGATCCACGAGCAGGGAGAGCGAGTTCTTCCACGCCATGGCGCTGGTTATAGCGTCCTCCAGCGTGCCGCTCTCGGTGATCCGGACCAAGGTCGCGTTCTTCGGGCTGAGCGTCATCGGGCGTTCGTGCGATGCCGGACCTGTTGGCATGATGAAGGGGACCGTGCTTCACGGCTGCTGGCGGCGGTCCGGGGGAGTCCGAGAGTCCCGCCGGGGCCTCGAAGACGTGACGTTGTGCGAACTGACGGGGGCATTGTGGACGCCAGTTGGTCGGGGTTGTGGATCGCCGTGGTGGGTGTGGCGGGGACGCTGGGCGCCGCGGTGCTGACGCAGAGCCGCGCGGACCGTGCCAGGCGTATGGAAAGTCAGAGCGCGAACCTTGAGCGGCGGCGCACCTGTTACATCACGTTGAATACCGCCGCGCGCCAGTACCTGACGGAGATGGGGAATTACCTTCACGCGCTGCAACACGACGAGGGCGTTGCCGCGTCCCTGGAGAATTTGGAAGCGGCCAGGATGACCTACCGGGACAGTTACGCGGAAGCCCAGATGGTCGTCCCGAATGCGGTGCTGGGCGTCTCCCGCGCGGCAAAGAGGCGACTGAACCACGCGTACGGCGATCTCAAGAGGTACGGGGCGGAACCCTCCAGGTACGCAGAGGAGTTGGCGGAGCTGGAGAGGCATCTCCACCGGGAGGTCTGGCCCTCCGTGGGGGCGCTGAGGAAGTCCATGCGCGTCGACCTCGGCGTCGACGACTGACTGGTGCTCCCACCCCGGATGCCGGGGTGGAGACGGGCAACTCGCCACAGGCCTGGAGGCCTGGGGTGGTGATACTTCGTGGGCGCCCGACATCCGACTGCAACGGTGCGCCCCTTGCATGCCCGTTCTGAGCCTCCGTTCACGCAGGCAACAGCCGTACGCTGTGGCGCAGCTCTTCACTCCGCTTCCGAAACTCTCGCCATCGACGCCGCGACGCCGGGAGAGCCGCCATGGACGACACGACAGCCTCCGGTCAGCTTCTGATTTCGGGGGAATCGCTTCATCTTCCGTCTCTCGCGTGTTCCACCACGGCGAAGGTGAATCCCGACTACCCCACGATCTACGAGCACAACGCCGCCTGGGTGATGGCGTTCCTTCCCTTTGCTGATCCGGAGTCGCTTGGCCGCATGCTGGAACACCGCTATCCGCTGTGGGAGTCCATGGTGTTTTCCGTGGGCCTGCCCGAGCGGGTTGCTCACTCCTCATGTGTCACCTCGCTCATGTTCGAAGTGGATGATGTCGCCCTGCTCCAACGCGGCCTTTTCGACGAGGTCGACGCCGACTGGGAGAGCGACCAGCACCCCTATGGGCGGGCCTTTCACGGCATCTGGTCTACTCTGCACGCACGCATGCCCGAGGGTGTCTATCGGCGGTACCTCGCCGATTGGCAGAACTGGTTCGCCGGAGCGCAGCGGGAGAACGAGTTCCGCACCACCGGACAAGTCCCCGACTTGGAGACCTACCTCGCCGTGCGCCGCAGCAACGTGGGGCTGCGCCCGTACATCACCTGCATCGAGTACGTGCTGGACCTGGACCTCACCCAGGACCTGGAGCGGGACGAAGAGCTTGCCGCGGTCAAGGACTTGGCGGTGGAGCACGCCATGCTGGTGAACGACATCTACTCGGCCCGTTGGGAGTGTTTCAACGGCGACTACTTCAATGTGGTGGCCACCCTTCTGCGCGCCCAGGGCAAGACCCTCCAGGAAGCTGTCGACGAGTCCGCAGCCATGGTCGAGAGGGCCGACGCCAGACTGGCGGACGCCGTTGCCACCTTGCGCCGACGCTATGGGTCAGCCGGCCCCAAGGGGCGGGCGATCAGCGCCTACCTGGACGGCATCGGCTCATTCTGCGCCGGGAACCTCCGATGGTCGTGCGAGACCTCTCGCTACAACGGAACCGGATACGGCTGGAACGGGCTACGCACGGGCACGGTGACCATCCATCCGGAGCGCACCGTCATTGCCGCTGGCTGAACTCCACTTGCGGTGGAGTTCACGCCAGGTCGGAGCCCTCGCGTTCCGAGGCTCCGCTCGCGCCGCGCGCGGCCGACGCCCCGGCTGCGAACAATGGCCCAAAATGATTTAACGTTCAACAGAGCTGCGCGGCATGCTGGACGGAGCGTCGGCAACCACCCAGGTGACCGGCCCAACACCCCATCCGACCAACGGAGATGACCCGCAATGAGCCAGACCCTGCCGCTCCGCCTCCACCACCACGCGTGGATCACCGACGACCAGGAAACCAACCGGCGCTTCTACGAGGACGTGATCGGCCTGCCCCTGGTGGCCACGTGGACCGAGCGCGAGGTGCTGTCCGGGGCCGAGCGCGTCTACAGTCACACCCTCTACGGCCTGGCCGACGGCAGCGCACTCGCCTTCTTCCAGTTCGCCGACCCCAAGGACCAGAAGGAGTTCAAGACCGCCATCAACTCCACCCCCGTACGCCACATCGCCTTCAAGGTCGAGGCGGAGGTCCAGGAAGCCATGCGCGAGCGCATCGCCGCGTCCGGCCATGCGGAGGCGAACGCCCATGTGATCGACCACGGGTTCTGCGTCTCGCTGTACATCACGGACCCCAACGGGCTGGTGCTGGAGTTTGCCGTCGACCACCCCGACGTAGAGAAGATCGACGCCGAGCGGCGCGCCACCGCCCACGCCGACCTCGCCCGCTGGCTCGCCGGCGACCACGCCAGCAACAACCACTGGCGCTGACCCGCCCGGTGGGCCTTCACCGGCTGATCAGCCGCTCGACTTCGTTCACCGGTGCGCTGACGTCTCATTGAGTGCCGCGGCGGCTGCGTCGACGAAGGGCGTGATCAGCCGAATGTAGGCACGCAACGTTTCTTGGAACTCACGGCGGTTCTCCCGGCCGGCGTTCTCGGCCATGGCCGCCAGAGCAGTGGTGAGCGTGCCCGACATGATCAACAAATTCGATGCTGCGACTTGGACCGTGGAAGGGCCTTCCAGATCAATCAGCGTCACCGCCCGACGTAACTGCTGATGCCGGGTGCGGTGGGCGGTCAAGACGGCTTCAGACTCGGTGGTCGAGAGGCCGTCGACTCCCCGGAGCCCGTCAGCGACGACCTGGGCCTGCTCGATGAGGCCCAGGTAAGCGGCCCGTCGAGTCTGACGGGTGCTTTCGCGGCGCTGCGCCTCAGTCGTCGCATCGACCTGGACTCGAGCAGCGCGGGCGTTGCCCCTGCTGGTCAGCCAGCTCGCCAGCGAGCTGGCCGCGATCGCCGTCACACCTGTAAGGGCAGCGACGAACAGCGAGTTGTCAGGCATGCCCAAGAGTCTCTCCAAGAAGCACCCACGACGGCCACCGCTTCCAGGGCCGGGGGCTGAGGCTGTCGTCATGGGCGGGAGCTGCATCGACGTGCCACGATGTTGATCGGCGGGGGGCATCCCGTTGCCGACCGTGAAGAGGGACCCGCACACAATGACGAACCAAAGCGACAAGGTCGACCAGTTGATGGAGGCAGTCGATCATCCGCAGAAGGAGGCCGTCGAGTACCTGCGCGCCGCCATCCTGCGGGTCGATCCGAAGATCACCGAGCAGGTGAAGTGGAACGCACCGAGCTTTTGCTATGACGGCGTTGACCGGGTGACCTTCCAGCTGAAGTCCAAGGACATCCAGCTCATCCTCCACCGAGGTGCCAAGGTGAAGGACGGCGCCGAATCGTTCTCCTTCGCCGACGACACCGGCCTGATGAAGTGGCGCTCCAGCGACCGGGCAGTAGTCACGTTCAAGGACCTGGCCGACATCAAGGCGAACGAGACGGCCTTCTTGGCGCTGCTCAAGCGATGGGTCAAGGCATGAAGCCGACTGAGTCGCTCGACCACATCGTGCACGGTCCTTGACCCAGATCATGGAGGCGCGGAGATACAGGCCGGCGAGATGGCTGTCCGGGGTCTTGTCATGGCGGGTGGCGCTGCCCCGCCAGGCTTCCAGCTTGTTGATCAGGCGCTCGACGGTGTTCCTCTCCTTGCAGAGGTCGGTGTCGTGCCCGCTTTGTTCTCCGCGGTCGCCCCTTTTGACCTGGCCTTCTCCTTGGCGGCGACCTTCTCCAGGGCGGCGAGGGCGCCGTCGCCGAGCTGCATCCCGGCGGCGTCATGGTGAGCGCGAGCGGTGGTGGAGTCCACGCTGACCAGCGACAGGTCCACCTCACCGCGCATCGCGACCTCGGCTATCAGGCCCTCCAGCAAGGCCTCGAAGACACTGGCGTCGCGCCGCTGGCGGAAGCGGTTGTGGACGGTGGACCAGGTGCCGAACCCGGCGGGCATCTCCCGCCACTGCCCGCCGGTCGGGAACCGCCAGGCCGCGCCCTCGAACTGCTGCCGCAGCCGCCCGGGACACGGACCGTACGCGCCGACCGGCAGGTGCGGCCTGACGAACTCCCATGCTTCAACAGTCAGTTGCGCCCGCGTCATGCATAACGAACGACCGGATCACGTCACACGACACAGACAAGACCGCAGATTGATCACGACCGAAGACAGCCCCTAGCAGGCCTGCCAGTTCCCGAACCTGCCTGGAAGGTCCCGCTACGGGATACCGGTCCGGATGCGGAACGAGATCCCGTTGATGACCTGCCGGTGATGCTTCCGCGGCCCGCTGCGACCAACGTTCACCGGCGAGTGCGGCTCCAGCCGGTCCCATGCAGCCTCGGCGAGATTTCCCCGCCCCGCAGCGCCCTGAACGATCGGCAGCCCGGCTCGCCACCCACCGATCGGACAGGCCCCAGTGCGCCTCCTCTGGCTCCTCACCTGATCCCAGCCCTTCGCGAACGCGTCGGAGATTCATGACGCGTCGGATTTTTCCGACGCATACTGTCGTCATGCCTGCCGATGTGTTCGGTGTGCTGGCCCATCCAGTACGCCGCAAACTGCTCGAAAGCCTGCGTGACGGGCCTCGCTCCACAGGGGAGCTGGTCGGCTTGTTCGAGCTCGGGAGGCCAGCGGTCTCCGAGCACCTGGCGGTGCTCCGTACCGCCGGACTGGTGCGCGAGGAGCCGCGCGGCCGACACCGCTTCTACCACCTCGAACCGGCCCGGCTGGCCGAGGTGGGCGAGTGGCTGCATCCGTTCGAGCGCTACTGGAAGCAGCGCCTGGACGAGCTGTCCGATCTCCTGGACGAGCAAGAGGGAAACAAGCAATGACCGAGAACGACAACGGCACGATCACCTGCGAGAAGTTCCTGGCCCACACCCCGGCGGCGGTGTGGAAGGCCCTGACCGACCCCGACCTGCACGCCCGCTGGTGGGCCGCCGGCGATGTCAAGCCGGTCGTCGGGCACCGCTTCACCCTCGACATGGGCAACTTCGGCAGCCAGCTCTGCGAGGTGACCGAGGTCGAGGACGAGCGCCGACTGGCCTACCGATTCGCCGAGGGCACCCTCGACACCACCATCACCTGGACGCTCAGCCCGGAAGGCAACGGCACCCGCCTCGTCCTCACCCACGCCGGCTTCGACCTCGACTCCCCGATGGGCCGACAGGCATACGAAGGAATGAGCAAGGGTTGGCCCCATGTCCTGGAGCGCCTCGACACGGTCTTGGGCGAGGCGGTCTGACCGGACGCGCGCACGCATGCACGCGGTGCGAGCCGCACCGGCCAACTGGTTCGCCCGGGAGTACGGTCGGTTCGCGCCGTCAGGGGACCAGCACCTGCCCGATGGGGGGGAGGCGATGAACTGGACTGCCGCTCGTCCGACGCCGTGTAGGGCGGGGTGATTCACCGGAGACGAGCGCGCGGGCAGCGTCGATGTACTCGGCGAAGAGCGGATGGGCTTCCTTCGCCTGCGTCTGTACCGGCACACGGTCAGGCCATGCCGCACCGAACTCCGGCAGCCTCGCGGCGAAGTTGGGGTTCACAGAGGTGGAGCGGTTCGAGGAGTGCGGCGCCGAGCAGTGGTTCGGCATGTGGCCCTCGGTCACGTCGTCCAGCTGAATCCAAAGGCTGTTGTGCAACGGATGCACGGAATAGGTCCACATCCCCGCAGGCTGCGGCCTGCGGTTCGTGCGGGCATGTCGGGCCGACCTCGCTGTCGGCCCGACGCTCTCCGTGCGGAACCTGCCTGATGCCACATCACAGCGGTTGCTCCCTGCCGCAGTGCGGGCCGTTTCAGGAGCGATCGGTCTCATTGCCGCCGACCCGCACCCGCCGTGGCCGTCACCGTGGGCGTGCGCTCTGTTAGCGTCCTCCTGATCACCGTGCGGGAGGGGCCATGACAAGGCTGAGGTGGACGGTGCTGGTCGGGGTGAACACCCTGGCAGTGGCGGCGGGGGCAGGGTGCTGGCCTGGTTTGGGGACAAGGACGGGCTGCGGGACCGCTGTGGTGGCTCGCTCGCCGTGAAGGTGCCCATGGACGCCCGCCCACTCAAGGGGTCGTGTCCGGGTGCGGTCGGTGAGGCGTTCTGCACCATCGAACGCATCGCGACGGGTACGGGGCAAGACGTGCGCCGCCACGGCGCCTCCGACAAGCACACACTCAATGCGGTCCTCCAAGGCTTCGCCAGCGCGTCTGCCGCACGCCACGGTTGCTCTCCGCCAGACAACTGACGCTGATGACTCAGTTCGTTGTCAACGGATCCAGCACCACCAAGTGTTGCCACGGAAGTCTGGGCCGCGGGCTCCGCCACGCAAGCGCCCCGACAGCCATGAGCCACGCAGGAGAAGCGATGCCCTTCGCCTTCGGAATCTTCGACGTGTTCACGTACGCGATACCCGGAGGGCTCCAACTCTCCCTGGTCGCCTATGTCCTGGCCCGGCTCGACGTCGCCGACCTCTCTGGTCTGACCTCGGGCCCGGCGGCGCTCGTGGTCATCGGCGCCGTTGGGGCGAGTTACGGGCTCGGGCACGTCACCTACCCGCTGAGCGTGGTCATGGAGAAGCTCTTCCCGCGGTGGCACCGAGGAGGGCAGGCAGCCCGTGAGGAGTTCATGGCCAGGGTGCCGCAGGCGCGGGAACGGCCTTTCGTCCGTGCGGACCTGCCGTTGCTCCTGGCCGCAGCCGAGCAGCACAACAAGGAGACAGCCGGTGAAGTCCTCAGGCTGCGGGGCCTGTCGCTCATGCTGCGGAACATCGCACTGACGCTGCTCCTGGTGATGCTGACCGCCCTGGCGGAACTGGTGCCTGCCGACCGGCCCTTGCTCGCCGGCGTCTGCGCGGCACTGTCGGCTGCCGGTGCGGTGGGGGCGGTCAGGGAAGGGCGCAGAATGCAGCACTGGGCGCGGCTCAAGACTCTGGAGCTGTGCTTCTGGATCCCAGACATCGACGAGCGGTTCACCCGCTCCGCCTGACCATGTTCTGCGGAAACTCTTTGCCTTGCCCCTGCCCCGGATCAAAGGACCATACGTACCAGGACCGTCAGTCTGTTCTGAAGAGCACCATGGGTTCGGCGGCAACTCGCGTACCAGGGAGGGAAGTTCATGGATGCCGCGGACCCGGTGCCGAAACGCTCGGCAGGATGGAGGCATGGACCACAAGCGTGAGAAGCCCG
The DNA here is from genome assembly GCF_042740435.1 of Streptomyces sp. NPDC059002. Taxonomy (NCBI): domain Bacteria; kingdom Bacillati; phylum Actinomycetota; class Actinomycetes; order Kitasatosporales; family Streptomycetaceae; genus Streptomyces; species Streptomyces sp. NPDC059002. The sequence goes on from NZ_JBHYJI010000011.1 coordinate 98,474, forward strand.
GCGGTGCACGGCCGGTGGTCGTTCGGATTCCGCAGGAACCGGTGGAATCCGCGGTGGAGGCCGATGCGGTCGACGCCATGCAGGCCACCAAGGTGGCGGTGCGCGGCCCGTTGTTCGGGGTGGCCGCGCAGACGGCGGAGGGCGGGCAGCGGTGGCGGGTGGTGGTCGCGGTGACAGCGGGCTGCCCGCAGGAAGCCCGCGACAGCCTGAACTCACTGCTGTGGTTCCGGGCGAAGGACGACGCGGAGGATCGAGCCGAGCGACGTGCCCTGCTGACGGCAGTCACTCGACTGGAGAACGAGCGCGTCGACGAACTCACCGTGCTCGGGACCCGCTACCGCGTCGTCCGCGCCGACGAATACACCGGGATGGGCCCGGACGGCATCGAGCAACCCCGTCCGACAGATCCAGAACCTGTCATCCCCGACTGGAACCACAGCTCCCGGGACCTGGAGGTCGATGACGATCTGGTCCTGGATCCCGCCACGCCCGTCACCCCCGCCCAGGCCGCCGAGCGTCTGATGCTGTGCGACATGGCCTACTCCGGCGCCCAGTACCCCGACGACGTACTGCGCGACTCGCGTCAGGCCAGGGACACCCACCCCGACGTCCTGTTGCTCCCCACGGCCTTTCTGATCGTGAAACAGACCGCCACCGGATGGCAGCGGGACAGCGGTCTCCACACCAGTGCGCACGGCGCCCGCAAGACGCTGGACTACTCCCTGACGCACTGGCAGCCGCGCAGGCGTGGCCTCATTCCTCTGCAGGCCGGTTTCGACGTCGACGCCCGCACACTCATGGCCGCGGGCGCCGCCACCGCGGACTCGGAGCTGGCTGCGTACGCCGACGCCTCCGATCGGCTCCGCACCGGCCGGGTCAACCAGATCGAGGTCCAAGGCACCCTCTACCGGATCGCTCGCGTCCGCCGCCTGCTGCGCTGGGGCGACAACGGCCCTGAGGGGCCGCGGCCGTCCGACACCAACGGCCACGACCCCGAGCGCATCCACCCGACGCTCGACGAACACGGCACGGTCTTCTTCGAGGACGACGGCGACGCCTGAGGTCCTGCTCACTGTGGCGGCGATGTGACCGCCGTCCGCGATCCTTGCCGGATGTGTCCTTCCGCGGTAACGGCGCTGCTGGTCCCCGTACGTTCGAGCGCACTCAGCCTCTTCCTCGGTCGCTGTCGTCCAGGTTTGTGATGGGGCATGCGGAAGAAGGTGCGATGGTCAGCTCTGGAGTTGGTTGCCGTAGGTGGAGCGAGCGTTGCTCTGGTGTACACCGGGTTCAGCTATCGCTCGGCTCGGTGTGGCCAAGTCACCGACCGCTTCACGAAAGCGATGGAGCGCCTGGACTCCGAGTACTCCCCACAAACCGAGTGCCGAAGTGCAGCACGCCCTGACGGCCCTGAGCGACCCCGGTTTCCGACGCAACGTCCGCGACCCGCGTGCAGTCGAATGGGCATCTCCAAGGCGCGGACCTGAGTCACGCTTCATTGCGCGGCGCTCGACTGGATCACGCTGATCTGACCGGTGCCCATTTGGGCAAAGCCGCCCTGGAGGGAGCCGGTCTGCGGAAGACACCGCCATTGTCCGTGGCGCAGATCGTCTCGGTCTGCCCGACGCCTTCCACCCGGCTGCCGGTCGAACTGAAGACGCACGTAGAGCGTATGGAGCGCCTTTGAGCTGATCGCGGGCGTGGAGAAGGGCGGGGGCGCGCTTCCATCCCATCGTGTGAACTGTTCCTGCCGAGCCCTGGGCCGCGCATGGCGCACGGTCGAATGCAGGCATGTCGTTCTCGTCCGGCCGCCGTCGGCGACCGCATCGCACCAACCGGCGCGTTCCCCGGATCCGTCCGCAGTCGGCTGCCCGCCGCGGGCGACCGCAACAGGCAGGCGTTGACCCGCCTCCGGAAGTCCTGGACTGGGCCCGACGCATCGAGCTGATCTCGGTCCTGGTGGCCTCCCTCGTGGCCGTTGCCGGGCTCTGGTACTCGAATGTCCAGGCACGGCAGACCAACAGCCAAGCGCGAGCGGACAGGGCCCTCGCCAAGGAAGGCCAGATCACCGATCGGTACACCGCGGCGGTGGAAAACCTCGGAGCGGGGAAGATGGATGTGCGCCTGGGCGGCATCTACGCCCTCCAGCGCATCATGCAGGACTCGCCCCGCGACCACGTCACCATCGCCAACGTCTTGGCCACCTACATCCGCGTCCACGCCGCCGCTCCGCCTCCCCGAGGGCAGGACGTCGCCGCTGACGTGCAGGCGGCTTTCACGGTCCTCGGCAACCGCAATCCTGCTCGCGACGGCAAGGAGTTCCTCGTGGATCTCCATGGCGCGCACCTGCCTGGTGTGACTGCAGGCACGATGGGCCTGAGCAGGATGAATCTGTGGGGTGCCGATCTTTACCGTGCGAACCTGCGCGGCGCGTACCTGAGAGGGGCGGACCTACGCCGTACGAACCTTGGCGAGGCGAACCTACGTGGCGCGGACCTGGCGGGTGCAAAGCTCTACGGTGCGGACCTGGCTGAAGCGGACTTGAGCCGCGCGTCCCTGAACGAAGCAGACTTGCGCCGTGTGTACATGGGCAAGGCGGACTTGAGCCGCGCGGACCTGGCTGCAGCGGACCTGCGCGATGCCTACCTGGGCGAGGCGGATCTGCGCCGCGCGGACCTGGGCGAGGCGAACCTGAAAGGCACCAATCTGCTGGGCGCGCGCCATGTCGCCCAAGCGAACCTTCAGAACGCCCGCACCAACGGTGCAACGGCACTGCCCTCGGACCGCCTGTAGCACCGCAATCCACTGTCTGCGCCTGGTGACAGTGTTTGGGTTGGCATTGCCGTGCCGTTCAGGGGGTGCCGGATGTGCACGGAGCGAAGGTCGGTGGGCCTTGACAGAGCAGCACACTCCATATCAGAACTCAGGAATCGCGGTGTTGGCTGCCACCGCACTCTGCGAATTGGCCGGCCGAACCGGATCATGGCTCGCCCATGCGGCGAGTTCCCTGATCACCTGTATCACCCGTTGTTGGCGTTGATCGGACAGGAACGGCCAGGTGATCCAAGCCGGGGTCGAGAGAAGCACCACCAGCACGACGGGAAGTGTGCGCAGGGCCGTGGTTACTGGCTGTGCAAGTCCGTGCGGTATCACCAGAGCCATGACGGCGCCTCCCCGCTGGGTCGTGACGCATCAGGTAGAAGCGTCGGTACGTGCTCATTGCCCAGGCTAGGGGCGGGTGGCGTGAGTGGGGAGGGCCTTGGTGATCGGGCCCTGATGTGACGGACACGCTCGATTGAGTACATAGAGACGTCACGGAACGTGGTGATCAAGTGGCTTGCGAGGGTACGGGAGTTGGGGCAACGGGCCTGTTCGCGGCGTCTCGATGTGTCCTTCGGGTCGTGACTGTCTGCAAGCTCCGGCATTTGGGGTGGCGCCCAAGTCTCGTATCGGCGCGTTCCCGTGTACGTAGTCGAGGTTGTACGTAGGTCAAACCAAGTTGCTATGTCGACGCGCTGACCCTGCGCGAGGGGGAGCGTGCATGCTCCTGCCTGCCCCCCCGGGGACGGTCACGCCAGATCGAGAAAGCTCCACCGCGCCTCCGGCAGCGCGCCGCTCAGCCACCTGCCGCAGTTCTGGAGTACGACCGGGCTCGACGTGATGTGCTGCGCGCCGGTTCCGAGGTCGCGCAGGAAGCGGTCGATCGGGCCGCGGCGGATGGCTGCTGAGCCGGCCCAGTGGTGGACGGTGCGGCCCACCTCGGAGGCGGTCGAGGTGGTGTGGTTCAGGGCGAGGCGGATCAGGGTGTCCTGCTCCGTGTTCAGGAACTCGCCCTGGTCCAGGGTCTGTTCGATGTCTTGCCAGACGTCGTTCATCCAGGCCCGGGCCGCCCGGAGCTTGGCCTCCGCCGTCGCGTACTCGGCGTGGAACTGGGAGGTGTCGACCGCGGCGCCCGGTGAGCCGGTGCGTGCCGCGGCGACGCGCTTCAGCTCGTCAAGGAGGCGCCGGGCGACGCCGAGGGCCCAGCCGGTGTGGCCGATCGCTGCCATGTTGACCAGGCCGAGGCGGTAGAGGGCGCCGCCGGTGGCCGGGGTGTTCGTGGTGGCGACGTAGGTGTACTCGTGCGGTACGTACACATCGGTGCAGTGGTAGTCGACGCTGTGTGTCGCGCGCAGGCCGAGCACGTCCCAGTTGCCATCCAGCGTCACCTGTGACTTCGGCATCGCGAGGACCCGTATCTCGCCGGTGTCCTCGACCTGGATGGCGCTGTGGATGTGGGTGGCGTGCGCCATCCCGGAGGCGAACTGCCATTGGCCGCTGACCCGGTAGCCGCCCTCCACGGGGACGGCCCGGCCGGGGCGTGTGCCGTGCCCGGCGAGCAGCGCGTACTTCCCGTTCGGTACGTCGGGGAACAGCTCGGCCGTCGCGTCCCCGGAGAGGTACGCCGCGGTGGTCCCGGTCACCATCTGCAGGGCGAACATGGTCCACCCGGCCGCCGCGTCGTAGTAGCTCAGCCGCTCGGCCGTCTCGATGAGTTGCCGTGGCGCGAACTCGTATCCGCCGAGGCTCAGGGGGAGTTCGGCCCGTATGATCCCGGTGTCCAGCAGCGCTCGCGCCGTGTCCTGCGGCAGTCTCCCCAACTCCTCGGCGGCATCGGCCCGTTCATCGAGCATCCCGCCGAGCGCGTCGATCCGCTCCAGTACCCCCGCCAGTTCCGCACTGGCATGCAGCCGAGCTGTGTCCCCCATGGAATTCCTCTCGTTGTGTTCTGTTTTTCTCCGATCGTCTCACGCACCTGCCCGGCGGCCCGGTCCGCAGGTGCCAACCAGCCGGAACCGTCCGGCTGTTGAGGCTGGCCTGGTCCGCCCGCAACCTTTCACCAGCCGGTGAACAGCAGATGGTTGAGTGCGAGGGCGAGCAGGGCCTGGGCGGTCAGCCAGGAGCGGCGGGCCGCCGGTGGCAGGAGTGCCGTGGCCGCGAGGAGGAAGGTGGCGAAGGGCAGCCAGATGCGTTCCGTTTCGGCTTTGCTCATGCCGGAGAGGTCGGCGGCGGCCAGCGCCAGCAGGGTGGCCAGGACGAGGGTGATCAGACGGTCGGGGGCCGTGGTCCGACCTGTGGCCGCGTGCCGGACCGCGGTCGGCGCGGACGCCAGGGTCCTGCGCAGGCCGGCGACGCAGGCCAGGCCGACGACGAGCACGGTGCAGGCGAGGTTGGCCCAGACGAAATAGCCGTATGGCCTGATGCCGCCTGCTCCTTGGTAGTAGCGCTCGATGAGCAGGTGGTAGGCCTCCCACCAGTTGAAGCCCGCGAGGGTGAAGGCGAGGGGCGCGAGGGCGAATCCGGCCAGGAGGAGCGGGACCGGGCGCAGGGTGCGGGCGATGAGGAGGACGGCGGCGCAGACGAGGGCGAAGAGTGTGAGGCCGTAGGAGAGATAGCAGGTGAGGCCGAGGAGGAGCCCGGAGCCCAGGGCCGCGGCGGCGGGGGAGCGGGTCGTACGCGTCGCGGCCAGCGCGAGCAGGGCGACCGTCCAGGCGGTGACGGCGGCGAAGTAGCCGTCCGCGGAGGTGCCGATCCAGATCGCGGCGGGCGCGAGGACGAGGTAGGGCGCGGCCCTGCGGGCGGTCGCCTCGTCGGCCAGCGCGCGCAGGGTGATCAGGACGGCGACCACCGCTGTGCTGCCCGCGGTGATGCAGAAGGCCCCGGCCCAGGCGCCGCCGCCGAGTCCGATCCGGTCGAGGAGGACGAAGGTGAGGGTGGCGCCCGGCGGGTGGCCCGCGGTGTGGGCGGGCCAGGGATCGGGGGAGTCGATGAGGATGTGCCGGGTGAAGTCCCGCAGCGTTCCCGGGATGTCTTCGAAGCGGTCGATGACCTGGAGGTACTCGTACTTGGTGGTGAGCCGCCCCGCGACACCGCGGTGCCAGCCGTCGACGAGGGCGAGCGACCAGATCCAGGCCAGGGACGTGCCCCAGGCGGTCAGGAGGAGCGGCCGCCAGGGAAGCCGGGCGGCGAGCGGCGGGGCGTACACGATGACGGCGGTGGCGACGGCGAGTGCCGCGGGCGTGCCCGGTCCGATGTGCGGGTCCCACGTGGCGTACAGCGGTGGCCAGTTGAGGTGGAGGGATCCGTCGCTGTGCTCCATACGGGTGCCGACAAGGATGGCCATGGCGACGAGGAGGGCCGCGCACCCGGCCGCGGCCAGGTCGCGGCGGTTGCCGGTGTGTTCTGTGGTGCTCACATCTGCACGCTAGTGCCGTGGCCGCATAGGTTCGCCGGGGTGGTGTTCGTGGCGCTCAGGCCGGTTGCACGCGGGCCACATACGAAGGGCCCCTTCCGGGCGGGCGGCCTTGCCGCCACGGGAGGGGCCGGGGGTGGTGCCGGGGTCAGCTACCGGTGTTGGTCGCCCAGATCGCGAACTTCGGTTCACCGACGCCGCGGGGGTCGTAGATGACCACGTTGCCGTCTTCCTGCACGGCGAGCGTGCCCCGGTAATTGGGGTACTTCTCCGACTTGGGGTCGATGGCCTGCCAGACCAGCCCGCCCTGGTCGTCGTAAACGTAGAGGTTGCCATCCATCGCGAACTCCGCCTTGAAGCCGCGCGGGTAGACGTTGTCCGCCTGCCAGATCGACTTGTCGTCGCGGTAGAGGACGAAGTTGCCGTCTTCCTGGAGGCGCAGGGCGATGCGGCCGTTGCCGGACGTCCAGGCCTGGTTGCGCTTGATGCTGGTTTCGGGGAGGAAGCGCGCGTCTGCCATCTGTTACCCCTTCAGCTCTGGTCCGGGGGACTTCCCCGACGCCGTACGCAAACCTAGGCGCACAAGGCTCCGCCATCTCAGGGAAGAAGCTGCCGACTTGATGAGACGTCAGGCAGGGGGATGGAAGACGCCAGAGGTTACCGAGGAGTGTTGTTGAGCGGCTTACGGATTCCGGCTGCGGCCCTCGGCTCATTCCGGGAGGAGGAGCGGGCGCGGCGCGTGGGGTGGGTGGGGACGCGGGGCGGTTGGCGGGATCGCCCCCCGCCCCGGATTGCCGTGGCGTCGCGGGCGCGTTTCCGATCGCGCGGGTCCGGCCAGCTTCAGCGGCCCTGTTACGGAGATTCTGGCGGGCTCGCTCCCTTGCCCCGGTGGCTCGTGCCGTGACCGGGAACCTTCACCGGCCCCCGGCTCTGCGCGGCCATCGTCGACCGCCTGACCTTCAACGGTGCCATCATCCAGACCGGCACCGAGTCCTACCGCCTCGCCCGCGCCAAAGCCCTGGCCGAGCGGACCGCAGCCAGCTGAGTGGCATGACCGACCCCGGAGCCGACGGGGTCGGCGTCACTGCCGAGGCGCATCTGCGGCTCTTCCATCCCAGCCCTCCGGCATCCAGTCGTGGGCTCAAGATCCTAAGCGCGAATCACCGCCACCGGTGTCGCCGAGCGCATCCAACAGGACACAGACCCGGCGAACCTTCCCGGTCACAGCACTAGGCGGAGGTGAGGCCTGGACGGGTCGTCGACGGTGGGACGTCAGCGTTTCGTCATGAGTCGTGGACCCGCTGCGGGCAGGGGTGCGGCATACGGTCGAGCCATGCCTCCCGCTCCACGGATCACTTCCCCGGCCGCTCCTGGATTCTGGCGCAGTCCGCTGCGCGGCCCCTGGCTCACCTCGGTCCTCGGGGTCGTCCTGTTGGCCGGTCTGACGGTGGTGTTCGTCACCGGTCTGCTGTCGTACGCCGCGTACAACCCGAACTTGTCGGCGGTCAATGACAAGACCCCCGACAAGGGGCTGCTCGGCTTCTACCTCTTCGACTGGCCCACCGACCCGCACTGGCTCTACCGCGTCAACCAGGGCCTGCACGTCACGGTCGGCATCACGCTGGTCCCGGTGCTGCTCGCGAAGCTGTGGTCGGTGATCCCGAAGCTCTTCGCGCTGCCTCCGGCGCGGTCGGTGGGGCATGCCCTGGAGCGGGTGTCGCTGCTCCTGCTGGTGGGCGGCGCCCTGTTCGAGTTCGTCACCGGCGTGCTCAACGTCCAGTTGGAGTACCTCTTCCCGGGCTCCTTCTATCCGCTGCATTTCTACGGCGCCTGGGTGTTCTTCGGCGCTCTCGTGGCGCATGTCGTGCTGCGGCTGCCCAAGGCGGTGCGCGTCCTGCGCGAGCAGGGATTCCGTGCCCGGCTGCGGGATCCCGGCCCCGAGCCGTACGAGGACGGCGGGCTCGTGTCGCCCCGCCCCGCCGAGCCGACCGTGTCCCGGCGCGGGGCGCTCGGCATGGTCGGTGCGGGTTCCGCCTTGTTGTTCGTGACGACGGCGGGCCAGAGCTTCGACGGCATCCTGCGCCGCACCGCGCTGCTGGCCCCGCACGGCGGCGCGGATCCGGGGAGTGGGCCGAACGGGTTCCAGATCAACAAGACGGCCGCGAAGGTGGGGGTCGGGCCGGTCGACACGGGGGAGGCGTGGCGGCTGGTCGTCGACGGCCCCGGCGGTGTCGTCCGGCTCTCACGAGAGGACCTGCTGCAACTTCCCCTGCACAGCGCGGCGTTGCCCATCGCGTGCGTGGAGGGGTGGTCGACCTCGGATCAGTGGTGGCGAGGGGTGCGGCTGCGGGACCTCGCGGTGCTGGCCGGATACGAGGAGGGAGCGGAGCCCGGCGTCCTCGTCGAATCCCTGCAGCGGCACGGCGCGTTCCGCAAGGCGGCGCTGCGCGACAACCAGGTCCGCGATCCGCGTTCCCTTCTCGCCCTGCAGGTCAACGGCGAGGACTTGTCGCCCGACCACGGCTATCCGGCGCGGATCATCGTCCCGGCCGCGCCCGGCGTGCTCAACACCAAATGGGTGTCCCGTCTGGCCTTCGGAGGACTGCGATGACGACGCGTCGTGGTGGCACGGTGAAAGATCGCTTCCGGCGGTGGTACGGCGAGGGACCACTGCAACTGCTCGTCCTGCTCGGGTCGTTCGCGGTCGCGGGCTATGCGGGGGTGCGCCTGCTCGGCGGCGACTGGCTGCTCATCGCCGTCTGGTTCGTCGGCGCGGCGGTGGTGCACGATCTGGTGTTCGTGCCGCTGTACTCCCTTGCCGACCGTGCCCTGCGGGCCGCCGCCCGGCAGCGGTGGGTCTCCTTCGTCCGCGTACCGGCTTTCCTCTCCGGCCTGTTGCTGCTGGTCTGGTTCCCGCTGATCGCAGGGCGGTCCGAGCGTTACGCGTCCACGACGGGGCTGCCCGCCGATGTGTTCCTCACCCGTTGGCTGCTCATCACAGCCGTGCTGTTCGCGGCCGCTGCCTTGTGGCGGGCGCTTCGTGCGGTACGGGGGCGACGCAGCGCCAGGAAGCATCGGCCCTCGGAGGTCCACTGATCGGCAAGGCGCCAGCCCTGCGGACGTGCGCGGCACAGCAGGGCCGCGGCCCCGAGCCGGGACCAGGGGAACAGCTCGCCCGGTGAGCCGCGTCCGTCGTCCACGCACACCTCCACGCGCTCGTCGACGTCCACCGATGCGGTCTCGACGATCAACAGGCCGCCCGGGGCAAGGAGTTGGGCCACGCGGGCCAGGAGTGCGGTGGGGTCGCCCCCGATGCCCACGTTGCCGTCGATGAGCAGTGCGGTGCCCCAACGCCCCTCGTCCGGCAGTGGGTCGAAGACGGAGCGGAGCAGTGCCGTGCCGCCCAGGCGGAGCGTGCGGTCGACGGCGGCCTCGCTGACGTCGACGCCGAGAGAGCGCTCGCCACGGGCCGCGAGAGCGGCGACCAGCCGCCCGGGACCGCAGCCGATGTCGAGGACGCTGCCCTGGCAGCGCCGCAGCGCGGAGAGGTCCGCGGGACCAGGAGCCGCGCACCAGCGTTCGACCTCCAGGGGGAGCAGCCAGCCGTCGGTGCGGCGCAGGAACAGCGGGCCGTGGCCGTTGCGCAGGGCGTTCGCGTACGGGTCCGCGTGCCAGGGGGCGGGCCCGGATCCGGTGGCGTGGACGGTGCCGGGCGGCACGGTGGTGCTCATCGACCGCCTCCGGCGGCCGAGCCGGACGCGGCGGTGAGGCGGGTGAGGGCGGCGGCGAAACGGCTGCCGGGCGCGGCGGCGGCGACCAGGTCGGCGTCGGTGGCGGTGTCGACGTCGCGCAGGAGGGGCAGATCGCGCACCCGTAGTCCGGCACCGACGAGCCGGGCCCGTTGCCGGGCTCCGGTGTCGGGTCTCGACATGGGGACGCCGCGCAGCAGTTCCGGCCTGGGCGTGGCAAGGCCGAGCGCCCAGAAGCCGCCGTCGACGGCCGGACCGAACCAGGCGTCGCCGTCCCGCCAGGCGTCGGGGGCGAGCGCGGGCGCGAGCAGCGAGGGGGTGATCTGGGGGGTGTCCATGCCGACCAGGAGGGCCGGACCGGTACAGGCGGCGAAGGCCGCGGCGAGCCGTTCGTCCAGGCCGCCCGCGCCTTGCGGGACCACGTCGATGCCGGACGGGAGCCAGGGACCCGGTTGTCCGTCGAGCACGAGGACGCGGCGGTACGCGGGTGCCGCGCGCACCGTGTCGAGGGTGTCGGCGAGGGCCGCCGCGGCCAGTTCGGCCGCTTCCTCGGGGGTGTAGGGCGGGGTGAGGCGGGTCTTGACCCGCCCAGGGACCGGCTCCTTGGCGATGACCAGCAAGGTGGTGTCCGGGGTCATCGTGCATCTCCCGCCGGGTCCGGCGCCGCGGCCCGCGGTGGTTCGGCGAGCACCGCTCTCATGTCCCGCACCGCGTGCCACGTCCCCCGCCACGTCCCGGTGACCTTCGACTTCCCGGTGCGGGGGAGATAGGGGACGTCCCGCTCCTCGATGCGCCAGCCCGCGTCGGCCGCGCGCACCACCATCTGCAGCGGATAGCCGCTGCGCCGGTCCGTGAGGCCGAGCCCGAGCAGGGCCTCGCGCCGGGCCGCCCGCATCGGGCCGAGGTCGCGCAGCCGCAGGCCCGTGCGGCGCCGCAGCATCCTGGCCAGCGCCGCATTGCCCGCCCGGGCGTGCGCGGGCCAGGCGCCGCGCTCCTGGGGGCGCCGCCGCCCGAGGACCAGCTCGACCGCTCCGTCGGCGACATCGCGTACGAAAGGCCGAAGGAGTCCGGGATCGAGCGAGGCGTCGCAGTCGCAGAAGCACACGATGTCCGCGTCGGATGCCATGAGTCCGGCGTGGCAGGCGGCTCCGAAGCCGCGCCGCGGTTCGTGGACGACGGTGGCGCCGTGGGATCGCGCGATGTCCGCCGAGCCGTCGGTGGATCCGTTGTCGACGACGAGGGCCCGCCAGCCCGCGGGGATGCGGTCCAGGACCCAGGGCAGTGCGGCGGCCTCGTCGAGGCAGGGGAGGACGACGTCGACCCGGACGGCGCGTGCTCCGGGCACGGCAGGATCTGTCGAGGGGGAGAGGCGCATGCCGCTCACCTTACGAAGCAGAAAAGGACATTTCGGGCTTGTAGTCCTTACGAAACGCGGACGTCGGAGGGCCCGGCAGGTCCGCGGGGCGCCTCCGTCGCGCGCTGGATGCGACGCTGGCCGTATGCAGCCACCACCGCAGGAACACGGTCCCGGAGCCTTCCGGGTGCTCGTCGTGGACGACGACCCGACCGTCGCCGAAGTCGTCGAGGGCTACCTCGAACGCGCAGGTCATGTCGTCGACCGCGCCGAGGACGGCCCCTCGGCCCTGGCGTGCGCGACGGCCCGCCGGCCCGATCTGGTCGTCCTCGATCTGATGCTGCCCGGCATGGACGGCCTGGAGGTGTGCCGCCGTCTGCGTGCCGAGCGGCCGGTGCCGGTCATCATGCTCACGGCCCGCGGTGACGAGGACGACCGGATCCTCGGTCTCGAGATAGGGGCCGACGACTACGTCACCAAGCCGTTCAGCCCTCGCGAGCTGGTCCTGCGCGTCGGATCGGTGCTGCGGCGCAGCCGGGCGTCGGCGTCCCGTGGCCCCGCCGCACCGCTGCGGGCCGCGGGCGTCAGCGTGGACGAGGTGGCCCGGCGCGCCGCCAAGGACGGCAGGGAACTGGCCCTGACGGTACGTGAGTTCGACCTGCTCGCCTTCTTCCTGCGGAACCCCGGCCGGGCGTTCGGCCGCGAGGAGCTGATGCGCGAGGTGTGGGGCTGGGAGTTCGGCGACCTGTCGACCGTCACGGTCCACATCCGCCGGCTGCGCGGCAAGGTCGAGGACGATCCGGCCAGGCCCCGGCTGATCCAGACCGTATGGGGTGTGGGCTACCGCTTCGAAGCGGCGGACGCCCCTCTCGCGAGCCACCCCCGACCGTCGCGAGCCGAAGGCTGACCCCCGTGCAGGACATCCTCCTCATCGCCCTGTTCGCCTTCCTGGGGGCCGCGGCCGCCGGGCTCCTCGGCGCGCTGGCCCTGCGCCTGCTGCGGCACCGCTCCCTGGTGGTGGCGCTGACCGTCGTCGCGGCGGTCGCGATCCTCGCCATGCTCGCGGGGACGCTCTCCGTGGCCTGGGAGATGTTCCTGTCCCCGCACGACCTGACCGTGGTCACCATCGTCGTCGCCATGGCCGCCGTGGTGTCGCTCGCCACCGCGCTGCTCCTCGGCCGCTGGGTGGTCGCCCGCAGCAAGGCCCTCGCCCTGGCGGCCCGGACCTTCGGCGACGGCGGCAGCTTCGCCGCCCCGCCCGAACCCGGCAGCGCGGAATTCGCGGAGCTCACCCGGGAGTTGGAGGCCACCAGCGCCAAACTCGCCGAGTCCCGCGAGCGCGAGCAGGCCCTGGAGAGCTCACGCCGTGAACTGGTCGCCTGGATCTCCCACGACCTGCGCACCCCGCTCGCCGGTCTGCGTGCCATGTCCGAGGCGCTCGAGGACGGCATGGCCACCGAGCCGGACCGCTACCTGCGGCAGATCCGCACCGAGGTCGAGCGCCTCAACTCCATGGTCGGGGACCTCTTCGAACTCTCCCGCATCCATGCCGGAGCGCTCGCCCTGTCCCCGTCCCGCATCTCCGTGTACGACCTGGTCGGCGACGCCCTCGCGGGTGCCGACCCGCTCGCCCGAGAACACGGCGTACGTCTCGTCGGCGACGGGGTGGAGGCGGTCCCCGTCGAGGTCGACAGCAAGGAGATGAGCCGTGTCCTGGGCAACCTGCTGATCAACGCGATCCGCCGTACCCCGGCCGACGGCACCGTCGCCGTGGCCGCGCAGCGCTCACCGGAGGGCGTGGTCCTGTCCGTGACCGACGGCTGCGGCGGAATCCCGGAGGAAGACCTGAGCCGTGTCTTCGACACCGGCTGGCGCGGCAGCCACGCACGCACCCCGCCGGGAGGCGCGGGCCTCGGCCTCGCGATCGTGCGCGGCATCGTCGAGGCACACCAGGGCTGGGCCGCCGTCCGCAACGTGGACGGCGGCTGCTGCTTCGAGGTCACGCTGCCGGTGGCGCGGTCCTGAGGAGGGGTGGGGGCAGCCCTTCAGAGCGGGGAGCGGGAAGCGGGGACATGGGCGGGTGCGGGGATCCCCCTCGCAGCAGGAACATGAACGAGTGCGGGATCACCCCCGCAGCGGCGCCTTGGCGAACTCGGCCATGCCCTCCGCGAACCCCACCCCGGGCCGCCACCCCAGTTCCGCCCGCAGCCGCCCCGAGTCCGCGGTGACATGCCGTACGTCACCCAGCCGGTACTCCCCGGTCACGACCGGTTCCGGTCCGCCGAACGCCCCCGCGAGCTCCCGCGCCATCTCCGCGATGGTGTGCGGTTCGCCGCTGCCGGTGTTGTACGCCGTGAACGTCCCCGCGGCTCGTTCACGGACCGCCTCCAGGGCGACCGTGTTGGCGTCGGCCACATCCCGTACGTGGACGAAGTCCCGGCGCTGGCCGCCGTCTTCGAAGACGCGCGGTGCCTCGCCCCGTTCGAGCGCGGAGCGGAAGAGCGAGGCCACCCCCGCGTAAGGGGTGTCGCGTGGCATGCCGGGTCCGTACACGTTGTGGTAGCGGAGCGACACCGCGCTGCCCTCGGTGTCCCGCGCCCACGACGCAGCCAGATGCTCCTGTGCGAGCTTGGTCGTGGCGTAGACGTTGCGGGGATCGGCGGGGGCGTCCTCGCTCACCAGACCGGGCCGCAACTCCGCTCCGCACACGGGACACAGGGGTTCGAACCGTCCGGCATCGAGGTCGGCCACGGTCCGCGGGCCCGGCCGTACGACCCCGTGCCGGGCGCATTCGTAGCGCCCTTCCCCGTACACCACCATCGACCCGGCGAGCGTCAGGTGCCGCGTCCCGGCCTCGGCCATCGCGGCCAGCAGCACTGCCGTGCCGAGGTCGTTGCAGCCGACGTACGCGGGCGCGTCAGCGAAGTCCTTGCCGAGGCCGACCATCGCCGCCTGGTGGCAGACCGCGTCCACCCCGCGCAGGGCGACTGCGACCGCGTCCCGGTCCCGGACGTCCGCGACGATCCACTCCTGCCCGGCGGGCGGCTGCGGTGGCCGGGCGTGCGCCGAGGCCAACAGGGCGTCGAGCACCACGACTTCGTGCCCACGGTCCACGAGGACCTCGACGATGTGCGATCCGATGAACCCGGCTCCGCCGGTGACAAGTACGCGCATGCGGGCCAGGCTAGGCCCGCCGAGTCCAGGTCCCGGCGCTCGGCGGGGCTTCGTCACGGGCTCGTAAGAACCCTTCCCCGCCGCTTGAGCGGAGGCGTACTGATTCCCCGGCGGCGCAGATAGGTTCCGATCTTGGTGCTGCTGGAGGAACGGTCCGCGCTGACGCTGTCCGGCGACCGCCATGGCGGGCCCGAACCCACGCGCGGGGCGCGGACCTTGTCCATGACGGGTTCCTCGATGCACCGGCCGCACCGTGGCGATGCTCGGCGCCGACCGCTGAATACGGTGGAGGGGCTCGGTCGAGTGAGAGGACGCGAAGGCGTGGATGTGTACGAGGCCGTGGACAGTCGCCGGGCTGTGCGGGCGTTCAGTGATGAGCCGGTCCCCAAGGAGATACTCGAACGAGTGCTGACCGCGGCGACGCGGGCTCCGTCGAGCGGGAACCTCCAGCCCTGGCGTGTGTACGTGGTGACCGGCGAGCCCTTGGCCCGACTGAAGGGGTGTGCGACGGCCAGGGCGCGGGCGGGCGACCCGGGTGATGACCGGGAGTATCCGATGTACCCGGCCGAACTGACCTCGCCGTACCTGGACCGCTTTTCCGCCGCGGCCGCCCAGCGGTACGAAGCGCTGGGCATCGAGCGCGACGACCCCGACAGGCCCCAGAAGATCGCCGCCCTGAACTCGGAGGCGTTCGGGGCGCCGGTGGTCCTGTTCTGCTACCTCGACCGGGCCATGGGGCCCGGACAGTGGGGCGACGCGGGCATGTACTTGCAGACGGTCATGCTGCTGCTGAGGGCGGAAGGGCTGCACAGCTGCCCCCAGGTCATGTGGACCAAGTACCACAAGACGGTCGGCCGGACAGTCGGAGCCGATGACGGGCTCGTGCTGTTCTGCGGCGTCTCGGTGGGGTTCGAGAAAGAAGGTGTGCCATGGCTGCGTACCGGGCGGGCAGACATGAGAGAAACAGTCAGCTTCATCGGGGCGTGACCGCCGGGCAGGCCAAGGTCGACAGAACAGCTCCTGGCGTGCTCCTCCCGGCTGCCTGCGGTCCGGAGGAGGACGGCACTTCGGGGGTGGGGGCGCGTCGCTGGGGCGTACGTCGATGGAGAACTGCGTTTCCAGGCGTCTGCATCCCTGCAGACTGGCCCACCCGATGGCGCACTCGCGTGCCAGGTCCCGACCAGCTTCGAGCCCCAACCCTGCCCTGGGATCACTGTCAAGATCCCTCTCGGAGAGGGGCCGGGCCTCGGCGGGCTGGGACAGGCAGACAATCCTGGATCCGGCCAGAGTGCCGGGTTCGCCGGGCAAGGAAGTGATCGGGTCAAGGGCCCCGGGTGCGGGGAGACCGAGCCGTCGTTCACGCCATCGAGCGCAGAGCTCACCTCCGCCACAGGAGCGAGCGAAGGCACTGGCCCATGCGTGCTCACGTTCGGGCTCAGGACCGACGGGACGACGCTGTACGCGTTCGCGGAGGTGGCGGACCCCTGGTACTACTGGGGCGGCGCCTGGTACCGCGGCGGCACTCGGTGGATAACCCTCGACCCGCTCCAGTTCACCGTCACCTTCGACAGCCAGGTGATCCTGGACGCGAAGACGACCGGCGGCGTCGAAGGGTCCGGCAGGGGCGAGAGCAGCGGCGTTCCCTACCCCGGCGATGGCACCTTCAAGCTCACCGGCAGCACCACCGTGATCGGACCGTACTGGGAGGTCCATGCGGCCGCCATCGTGCCGTCGCAGACCACCCAACTCGACCTCTACGTCACCGGCCAGGACACGCAGGCGCTCGGCAAGGCCCTGGAGAGCATCTCCGACGACTCCATTCACGCCCTGGCCGGCAAGCTCCAGACCGTCGTCGGTCCGACCACCAGTCCCTCCGTCACCGAGAAGATCGCCGCCTTGGGTCACGACGACGACCCCGCCCGACTGCGCGCCCAAGTCATCGCGGTGGTCACCGCGATCGCCGACGAGGAAAAGAGCTGACCACACTCCCCGGCGCGGTTACGTCCAGCGCGATGCCAGGCCGAAGAAGGAACCGCCCTCCCGGCGGACCTCCTTAGAGCCCGCCCAAACAGATGCGGCGAAGTTCGCTGCTGGTCCATCGCTGTGCGGCTTCATCCAGGCTCGGACACATGAGGGGACCAGTACGTGACTTCGCCGCCCTGCGACCCGACGCGGGACGCCGAAAAGTTCTCCGTGGCTACCTCTGTGGTTTACAAGGCACCTACAACTACCGCGCTGGGTCTACAGCGCCCGGGTGACGCGTCGGTGGGGGAGAGCCCGTTAGTTTCTGCCTGGTCAGCAAGATTCTTCATGTGCACGTCAGTCGACCCGTGGACCGGCGGGGACGGCGTGCATGTCGACCACATTGGGGGACTCATGGTTACCACCAAGCGGATCGCCGTGGCAGTGGCTGGTACCGCGGCCGCTCTCGCCGCGACGATCGTGCCCACCCAGGCCGCGAGCGCGCATACCTCTGAAGCCGCTCCGCTGTCCTGCTACACGCAGTCGTACGAGTCCCAGCCGGGCAGCGGCTCCAGCAACGCGCACTGGCCTTACACGGGAACGTGGGCGGTTGTCAGCTCAGGCTGCACCGCCATCAAGATAAAGACCAACTACACCCGCACTGTCAGGGTCTGCACCCCGAGCGCCTGCAATGGGTGGAAGGTGGCGAAGAGGGGCGAGTGGAAGACCATCTCCTCTCCCGCGCAGCCCGGGAAGCAGTTCTACGTCCAGTTCGAGAACGTGAATGTCAGCACCGGCTTGATCGAGTACTGACGCGATCGACCTGACTGATTCGACCTGACTGATGGTGCCGCGCCGCAGTGCCCCGCTCACAGGGGTGCTGCGGCGTTCGTACGACCCTTGAGGCCGTCGGCAGGCGAGGCGATCGCCCGGCGCAGTAACTCAGCTGGTGAGGGCTGATGTTGACGGCGTCGATGGTTCGGCACTCGGGGAAGTGGTCGGCCAGGAGGCGGGAGAGGAATCCTCAGCCGCAGCCCAGATCCAGAATGCGCCTCAGCCGCGGGCGATCCGGGCCGGTCGGTCCGGCGATTTCGGGCTGTCGACGACGTGGATGAAGGAACGTGGGACGTTCTGGCTGGTCATGTGGGGGGCCTGTGATCGTCGGGGCGTAAGGCCACGGCGCCTGCCGACGGCGATCGGGGTTGGAGCGTGTCGGCGACAGGGAAGGGCCAGTTCCGGCTCTGCCGCCTCCTGCACGACCGTTACGCCGACGGCCCGTGACGCTGCCATCGGGCCCGGCGGTCAGGGGCGCGGCGGCGTCGGGACGTAGTACGGGCGGTTGTGGGCGGCCACTGGGGGGGACTGGTGTGTCCAGACGCCGGCGGCCGGTGCTCTCTCTTCGAGGAGGGCGCGGATGTCGTGGCCGAGACCGTCGCCCGGTGTGTGGACCGCAAGGCGGGTGCGGTCCGAGTGTTCGGGGGCGGCCAGGTCGTACCAGTGGTAGGGCTGGTAGACGTTCATGGGGCCGGCGAGCAGGCGTCCCTCGCGGTCGGTGCCGTAGCCGGTGATCGGGGCGGAGTTGGCGGCGACGGCGGTGAGGCCGGCCAGTTCCACCGTCACGTCGAGCAGCGGGTCCGGGCCCCGTTCCAGGGTGTCGTTCGGGCCGATCGTGGCCGCCTTGCACCGTACGGTCCAGGTCTCGCCCGCAGGTCCGTTGAGGGACGGCAGATCGACCTCGAACCAGCCGGGGTGCTTGGGTTCCGCGTAGAGCTCTTGCCCGGCCCTGATGGCGAACGGGTTGTCGCACACGACGTGGATGCGGGCGATGCCGAGCAGTTTCGTCTGGTCCCAGCCCTGTGCGTACTGGGCGTAGGTGAGTTGCGGCAGGCGGTCGCCCTCGCCGGTCGGGAACGCGATGACGTTGAATTCGATCTCCTGGGTGACGCCACCGCCGAACGCGTACTGCGCGAAGTACAGCTGGTAGTTGAGCGAGACCAGCGCCCGTCCTTCATCGAAGGCGGCCGCGGTCAGAGCCGGATGGTGCTTGGCGAGCAGTTCGCGGACCGGGCCCGGGTCGACCAGCCAGTCGATGCCGACCTGGTGCAACGCACCGTAATGGAAGGGGAGTCGGAAGGGTTCGGGCACGGGCGGCAGGGCGGCGGTCATGCCGGGGCTCCTGGGGTCGGTGACGGCTCATGGGGTGCGGGGGATGCCGGGGGCGGGGCGAGGGAGGCCGGGCGGTCGCGGGCCGCCAGGTCCGCCTCGACGTGCTCCGCGCTGCGCAGGGCGAGCGCGGCCATCGTCAGCGTCGGGTTGGAGGTGGCCACCGAGGGCATGCTGCCGCAGCCGACCGCGTACAGGCCGGGGTGGTCCCAGCAGCGCTGCCACGGGTCCACCACCGACGTGGCCGGGGAATCGCCCATGATGTGGGTTCCGGCGGCATGGCCCGCGCCGCGGTAGCCGTATGTACGGCCGCGATGCTCGAAGCGGCCGGGCCAGGCCGCGACGGGCGTGTAGTCCGTGTGGTCCTCGGCGTCGAGCAGCGCGAAGATCTGGTCGGAGACCGCTCGGGCCGCCGCCATCCCCTCCTTCACGTGCTCGTCCAGGTCGTACGTGACGAGGGGGCGGGGCAGGCCCAGCGGGTCGCGCTCGTGCGGGTGGAGGGTGACCCGGTTCGCGAGGGTGGCACCCTGTTCCATCTCGAACTGGAGGGCGAACTGGCGGCGGATCCGGTCTCCGACCGCCTGCCGTAACTCCGTGCCGAACAGGCCCCGTTCGGTGAGGAAGTGGGCCACGTCCGCGTCGACGGACCCCTTCGCCCAGGTCCAGCCCCACGCCCCGAGCTCGACGCGGAACGGCGCCCGAAGGCGGCGCGCCGCGCCGGTGCGGAAGCCTTCGAGGCCGGAGACCGAGCCGGGGCCCCGGTAAGGCCCGGCGTCCTCGGGCAACAGGCCCCAGGTCAGCAGGACCGGATGGTCCATCAGATTGCGGCCGACCTGACCACTGCGCTCGGCGAGCCGGGACAGGAGCAGCAGCCGGGCGTTCTCCACGGCGTGCGCGGCGAGCACGACGACATCGGCATGCGCGACGGACACCGCCCCGTCGTACGAGAGGTACTCCACTCCCGTGGCGTGCCCCCGCCCGTCGACGAGCACACGGCTCACCACGGCCCGGTCCCGGAGCGTGACGGTCGCACTCCAGCGCCCCTGGGTCTTGAGCGGCGTGTACTTCGCGTACGAGGGGCAGTGCGGGACGCAGCTCGCGTTGCCCACGCACCGGCTGTCCGGGGCGGGCCGCCCGTCCCGCCCGCGCGGCACGTAGCCTCGGCCGCCGTCGTAGCGGGCGTCCGGAACGCCGTTGCGCGCGTGCGGGGTGCCGACCACTCTCAGCTCGACCTCGCCCAGGGAGACGGGGTCCTTGACGCGCTGTCCGTCGAGGCGGGCCGCGAGGAGACGGTCCACGCGCGAAGGGGGCAGGGCTCGCATGGGGAACACGTAATCGTCGGGGAAGGGCAGGCCGACGTGCTCGCGCTGTTCGTCGGCATCGGCGGCCACCCCCAACTCCTCCTCGGCCGCCCGGTAGTGGCGCTCGAGGTCGGCGTAGGTGAGGGGCCATCGCCGCCCGTACCCGAAGGACTCGGTGTCGAAGTCCTCCGGGAGCATGCGCGGCGCGAGGCCGGTCCAGACGTTGCCGGTGCCGCCGTTGACACGGACGTATCCGCTGGCGTACGGGAGCGGGCCGTCCTGCCGCAGGTGGCCGGCCGCCCGGAAGCCAGGGGTCCCGTCCGTGCCGGAGAGGTCCGTCACCTCGGGCCAGGGGGCTGCCGGGTGGGCCCGGTAAGGAGAGCCGGGTACCTTGGCGGCGGCCGTCAGATAGGTGGTGAGCGGATCGGCGGACGGCACGTGGTCTCCGGAGCCCGCCGCGCCCGCCTCCAGGACCAGGACCCGCCGACCGTGCAGGCCGAGCCGGTGCGCGACGAGGGAGCCCGCGACACCGGCGCCCACGACGATCACGTCGTACCGCATCACGGGCGGCTCTCCCCCGTTCCGTCGCCCACCCCGGGCCGGTCGCCCGCCTCGCCCCAACTCCCATAGCTCCCAGGCTCCGTGGCGGGAGCCTTGAGACCGGCCGCCTTCCAGACGAGGCCCTCTGCATAGGCGCGCGGGGACACCACGATCGGCGGCGGGCCCGGCCAGCTTCCCGTGTACCAGAGGTACGTCACCGTCCGGGCTGCTTCCCGCAGCTCGCCATCCATGACGTCGTCCGGTTCCCCCAGCTCGAACAGCAGCCGTGCGAACCGCGCCGCGCCGAGCCGTTCCGCGGCGACTGCCCGGTACACCTCGGTAAGACCGGTGGCCTCCAGGTCCGATTCCTCGAAGCCTGTCAGCCGCGCCGACAGGGCGGTGAAGCGATGTACGTCGTCTGTGAGGGACACGCGGGCATCGGTGCCCGGCCGCCCGTCGGTCCATGCGCCGTGCCCGCGGAAGGGCTTGTTCGCGACTTCGGGCGGGCCGGGATCCTCGCAAGAAGTAGCGATCAGAGGGGATTTGGCCTCGACTCCGCGGGAGCCGAGCCGTGCGAACCGGTCACGGGCGCGGCAAGGCCGGCCGCGAGGCTGCTCGCCGCTCTGCCAGGGGGCGTCAACCACCGGACGTCCGCTGGAGCTTGGCGAGGGTGAGGACCTCGCCGCCGATGCCCCAACCGCCGTCCGGGACCTCCTCGACCAGGACCATGGTGGTGGCACGGGCGCGTTCGCCGTAGAGGTCGACGTACAGCTCGGTGGTGGCGGTGACGATCCGTTCCATCTGCTCGGTGGTCAAGGTCCCGGAGGGGACCTTGAAATTCGCGAAGGGCATGACGGGCTCCTTGACGCAGGACTCGGAAGGACTGCTTACGTGGGCCACGGTCGGCGGGTGCCGCACGGTGAGCCAGGGCTGTGTCCACCCTGGGGTTGCGGGCCCCTGGCTCGGACGGCGCCGCACGGTTCAGGACGGGCGGCGTGGACCTTCCCGAACTCGCCGCCTTCCTCACGTCCCGGCGCGCCCGCATCCGGCCGTGCGACGTGGGCCTGCCCACCGGGCCGCGGCGTCCAGCCCTCCGAGCAGACCCTGGCCGCGCTCGCCCGCGCGCTGCGGCTGAGCAGTGACGAGCGCGACCATCTGTTCCACCTCGCCGACCGGCGCGTCCCACCCGCAGCGCACGGCCCGATGGCCCACGTACAGCCCGGTCTGCTCGGCCTCCTGGACCGGCTCGCCACCACACCCGCCCTGGTCATCACGGACCTGCACGAGACCTTGGCACAGAACGAGTTGGCCACCGCCCTGTTCGGGCCGCCTCCAGCGGCGCGCGGCCGTACGGCCGGGTTCGTGTACCGCTGGTTCACCGACCCCGCCTCGCGCATGATCTATCCGCCCGAGGACCACCCGCACCACTCCGAGGTCTTCGTCGCCGATCTGCGGGCCGTCGCCGCCCGCCGCGGGCGTGACCCCGGTGTCATCCGGATGGTGGCCTAACTGCGCCGCCGCAGCGCCGAGTTCAGCGCCTTGTGGGACACCCGGGACGTCGCCGTCCGCAGGTGGCTGCTCTGGCTCACCGCCCCGCCTGGCACGGATGGCGCGGCCCGCCTCGAGCTGCTGTCCCTCATCGGCACACAGGACATGACGCCGACCATCCGGCCGCGCGCGGATGGGTACGCTCCCGGCGCTTTTTGAGTGTGCGTACTCAGGCCTCGGAGGCAGGTAGCGGCGACAGTAGGGGGCAGACCTTTCGACCGGCGACAGGAGAGAGCCGTGCCTTCAACCCACAGGCCGTGTCGGCCCACCGCCACTCGCAGGGCCGGTGGCGCTCGTGCGGCAGCCGCTGCTCTCGTCGGCGTGGCCGCGGTCGTGGCACTCACCGGATGCTCCGCCTTTGAGTACCGGGAGGACATCTGCTCGGACGGCGAGTACCCGGTCATGACGGTGGGCGACACCGGATCCGCCTGTGTCGCGAACGGAGAACAGCCCCCGACGGGATTCACGCGGTACCCGGAGGGCAAGGTGCCGCAGCAGGTGGATGACACATGGGACGTGTACTGGCGCACCCACACGCTGGACAAGGACGGCAACATCATCGACGCTCCGGACGCCGGCTGACCGTATCCACGTCATGCCGTCCGCCTGCGCCGTCTTCGCCACGTGGGCCTTGATGGTGGGAAGTTCACGTTCTTCCACAACGGGACGGTGCTCACCGCTGCCGTCGCATCGTCAGGATGCGTTCGGCCTGGCCCATCACCTCCCGGACGATGTCCCCGGCGGGCCGGATGTCGTGGACGAGGCCGACGCCCTGTCCCATGAGCCAGGGCATCTCTTCCCAGTCGGCCTCGGTCGCGGGCACGGGCGGCAGCACGTTGAACTTGCGCAGCACCGTCTTCTCGCCCTGGAAGACCGTGGTGCCGACCGGTTCGAGGCCGTCACGGACGGTCGGTACCTCGGGCTGCCTCTCGTTCCACTGGGACACCACACGGTCGCGCTGTACCCGCATCGGATTGAACTCGGGCCACTCCGGGCCGAAGATCCCGCTGAGCACGGTGTCCTCGCCCCGTGCGACGATCAGCCGACGGTGGTGTTCGGGGTGTACCTGCGCCTCGTGCGAGGCGACCAGCCGGGTGCCCACCCACACACCGGCAGCACCCAGGCACAGGGCCGCGGCGACCTGGCGTCCATCGGTGATCCCGCCGGCGGCGAGGACGAGCGCGCGATCTCCCACGGCGTCCACGACGGCGGGCACCGCGACCATGGTGGGCAGCCCACCGTAGTTGTGCCCGCCCGCCTCCCAGCCCTGGGCGACCACGACCTCCACACCGTCGTCGACGGCACGCCGCGCGGCGTCGGCGGAACCGACCTGTTCCCACACCGAGATCCCGGCATCGCGCAGCCGGCCGAGCTGGTCGGCAGGCGGGTGGCCCCAGTGGAAGGAGACGATCGGGACCCGCTCCTCGACACAGACGCGTACGAGCTCGGAGTTGTCGAAGTAGGTGATCAGGTTGGCGTGGAACGGAGCACTTCCCACGCGCTTGCGGATCTCGTGGATGATCTGCCGGAGCTCATCCGGGCGCATCAGCCCGGCACCCACCGCACCGATGCCACCCGCTTCGCAGACGGCCGTCGCCAGTTCCGCGGTGCCGCCCGCGAAGGCCATCCCGGCACAGACGAACGGGAACGGGACGGCGAACTCCTCGGTGAGGCGGGTGGACAGTACGGCCATGTCGTTCTCCTCCTTCGAAGAGTCCCCGCGTCCCGCCAGAGGCCTCTAGAGGTCGGTGCGCAGCAGCTCCGCGGCACGTTCGGCCACGGCGTACACAGTGGCGTTGGTGTTCGCCGACGGGATCGACGGGAAGACGGAGCCGTCCGCGACCCTGAGCCCGGCGATCCCGTGGACACGGAGGTCGGGTCCGACGACGGAGAGGTCGTCCTCTCCCAACCGGCAGGTGCCCACCGGGTGGCAGTACGAGGCCAGGGTCCGACGCAGATACGCGCGTACGGCCCCGTCGTCGTCCGTGCCGGGCCCGGGGAGCGCCTCCTCGCCGCGCCACGCGGCGAGAGCCTGCGCCGCGCCGATCTCCCGGGCGAGTCGTACACCGGCGACGACCGCCTCGAGGTCGCGGTCATCGGCGTAGAAGCCGGGGTCGAGCAGCGGTGACACACCCGGCGCGGCCGTCGCGAGGCGTACTGTGCCGTGGCTGCGCGGTCGCATCAGGGAGACACCGATGGT
Source organism: Streptomyces sp. NPDC059002 (assembly GCF_042740435.1). NCBI lineage: Bacteria > Bacillati > Actinomycetota > Actinomycetes > Kitasatosporales > Streptomycetaceae > Streptomyces > Streptomyces sp. NPDC059002. The sequence goes on from NZ_JBHYJI010000011.1 coordinate 122,694, forward strand.
GTAACCGTCCTCGGGTCCCTCGACTGAAGGCAGATGGAGCGGGATGTCGACGAAGATGACCTGCAGATCCGGCTCGTCAAGGGCGGGGTCGCTGCGCAGGAGACCGATGGCTTCGCCGTGGTTGCTGCTCTCCCGTACGGGGAGGGGGCGAGTCGGTCTGAACACGACACTGGCGATCGGATGGTCCTGGAGATGCGCGCCCACACCGGGCAGGTCGAGGACGGTCTCGACGCCGACGTCCCTCAGGTGCGCGCGAGGACCGACCCCGGACAGGAGCAGCAGCTGTGCGGAACCGATGGCACCGGCGGTCAGAACGACCTCGCCCGCGCACGGTGCGGTCACCGATTCGGTGCCGACGCGGTACTCCACACCGGTGCAGCGCCCCTCGGCGACGTGCAGCCGGTGCACCAGGGCGCCGGTCACGACGGTCAGGTTGGGGCGGTCGAGGACCGGCCTGAGATAGGCGTCCGCGGCGCTCTGCCGCCTGCCGTCGACGATGTTCAAGTCGGTGAGGCCGAACCCCTCCTCAAGACCGCCGCTGATGTCGGCGGCCCGGGCGTATCCCGTCTGCGCGGCCGCCTCCAGGCATGCCTCGATCACCGGGTGCGCGGGGGCGGCGGGCGCGACTGTCAGCGGACCGCCGATGCCGCGCAGCGCCGGGTCCCGGCCCTCGGCGTGCTCGCTGCGCTTGAAGTAGGGCAGCAGATCGTCGAAGCCCCACCCCTTGGCTCCCTCTCGTGCCCATCGGTCGTAGCAGGAGCGGTGCCCCCGGGCGAAGACCATGGCGTTGATGGCTGAGGAGCCGCCCAGACCGCGCCCGCGAGGAAGGAGCGGGGTGGTCCCGGTGGCCGCCTGCTCGACGGTGAACTCGCCCCAGTTCGCCGGGGATTCCAGCAGGGTCGGCCACAGGGAAGGCACGCTCTGCGCGGGCAACGGCTCCGAGCCGCCGGCCTCGATCAGCAGGACATGTGTGTTCTCACCCGCGGACAACCTGTTGGCCAGCACACAACCGGCTGTGCCCGCACCCACCACGATGAAGTCGTACGCTGGCACGCCCACCTCCCCATTTCGCCGTGCACGGTGCCGATTCTCCTCGGGCCGGGCAGAAGAGAAGGACGCGGATACCGGCCAGCTCTTCGTCATAGACGTGGCTGTACGGACTCGTGTCCGACCGCCTCGTGGGCTGTCGGCTCCTGCAGGGCCGTCTTCGGGGCCGGGGGCCGCGGGGCGCCGGTGGGGGCGACTCGTCGTAGCAGCAGGAGTACGAACACGATCAGCGCGGCGGACAGCGCGCCGCTGATGAGCGCGGCGGCGTGCAGCCCGGAGGTGAGCGCGTCGCGGACGGCCGAGGCCATCGCCCGGCCCAGCTCTCCGGGAAGGCGCTCGGCTGTGGAGAGGCCGCCACCGAGGTTGTCGGCCGCCTGCGACACCACCCCGGTGGGAGCGTCCGCGGGGGCGTCGGCGTTCACCTGGCGTCGGTACACCGCGGCCACCACGCTGCCGGTGGCGGCGATACCGAAGGCGAGGCCGAGTTCGTACGCCGTCTGCCCGACCGAGGTCGCCTGACCGTTCTTGCCCGGCGGGGCCGCCGCGGCGGCAATGCCGGTGCCGAGAACGGTGATCGGGGCCAGCCCCAGCATCATGGCGGTTGCCGCGCCGACGGCCGGAACCGCTCCGGAGGCGTCGGACGGGAGCACGGACATCACGGCGAAGGCCGCTGTCGCGAGGGCGGCTCCCGCGGCGATCACGTGGGAGAGGCGGATCCGTCGCGTCAGTACGGGGGTGAGCTGTGCGCCCACGGCGAGACCGACGGCAGGAAACACCATGAGCAGGCCTGCCTGAAGGGGCGATGTCCCGGCGACGACCTGGAGGTACTGCGGCGTCAGATACTCCACGCCGTTCATCGCGGCAAGGCCGAAGAACATCAGCACCAGGGCGGCGGTGAACGTGCGGTTGGAGAAGAGCCGTACGTCCAACAGGGGTGCGGCGACGCGCCGTTGGCGTCGGAGGAACAGCGCACCGAAGACGAGCCCCGCGACCAGCGCCGCGAACGTCTCCGGCACGGGCCCGTACTCGCCCAGGCTCTTGATCGCGTAGACCAGCGGCAGTACGGCAAGCAGGAGCAGGGGAGCGCCGACCCAGTCGAGCGACCGGGCCCCGGGATTCACCTGCCGGGGTACGAGGGCCGGTGCGGCGACCAGAGCAAGGGCCGTGAACGGAACGGCGATCAGGAACACCGAGCCCCACCAGAAGTGCTCGAGCAGGATGCCGCTGACCACGGGGCCGATGGCGATGCCGCTCGACAGGGCCGTCACCCACAGCGCGATGGCCCGCGCCCGCCCGGCCGGATCGGTGAACATCTGGCTGATCAGCGACAGAGTGGCCGGGAGCACGGCCGCTCCGGCCGCACCGAGGATCGCCCGGGCCGCGATCAGCACCTCCGGTCCTGGCGCATAGGCGGCCATCACCGAAGCGAGCATGAAGACGGCGATGCCGGACATCAGGAGCCTGCGGTGTCCGAAGCGGTCGCCGAGGTTTCCCGCCAGGACCAGCAGGGAGGCGACGGCGAAGCCGTACACGTCGTTGATCCACAGCAGTTGTGTGCTGGACGGACCGAGGTCGGCCGCCAGTTCGGGCGTCGCCAGCCACAGGACTCCCAGGTCGACCGTCATCAGGAGCGTGGGCAGGAGGAGTACGACCAGGCCAACCCAGGGGCGGCGGACAGGTGTTGGCATCGGCGGAGTGGTGGGTGAAGTGGTGAGTGAAGTAGACACATCGGCCAGCCAACCGGTGATCGGTTGGACGGGCGATAATCGTGTGTCTGCGATCGATGCGCGTGCGTCTACGCTGTCCGGCATGGGAGACGCCCTTTCGAGCCTGCTGCGTGACATCCGCCCCACCGGTGCACTGTTCGACCAAACGGTTCTCAGCCCACCGTGGTCGCTACGGTTCGCCGAGGAGACGTCGTTGACCCTGCTGACCATGCTCAGCGGCGAGGCATGGGCGTCCCCCGACGACGGGCCCGCCGCACTGCTGCACACCGGGGACGTCGCGCTCGTCCGCGGTCCTGCCCCCTTCACCGTCGCCGACGACCCGGCCACAGCGCCCCAGGCCGTGGTGAACCCGTCGGGTGCCTGCGCCGCACCCGACGGTCAGACGCTCGCCGGTGGGCTGCCGGTGTGCCGCCCCGGCGGTCTCTCCGGCGATTCCGCCGTGCTCCTCAAGGTCACCTACGAGGTGGACGGTCAGATCGGGCGCCGCGTACTCGACGCGCTGCCCCGCCTCGCCCGCATCCCCGCGCTCCCCGAAGGCTGCCCCATCCTGGGCATGATCTCCGCGGAGGTCCCCGGAGACACCCCCGGACGGGACGTCATCCTCGACCGCCTGCTCGACCTGCTCCTCGTGTCCAGCCTGCGCGAATGGTTCAAGCTGCCCACCACCGATGCCCCCGCGTGGTACCGGGCGCAGACCGATCCGGTGGTCGGCCAGGCTCTCCGGTCCCTGCACGACGACCCCGCACACCCGTGGACCGTCGCACAGTTGGCGGCGCGGAGCGGGATCTCACGGGCCGCCTTCGCCCAGCGCTTCAGCCACCTCGTCGGCAGCCCGCCGATGACCTACCTCGCCGAGTGGCGCGTCTGCCAGGCCGCCGACCTGCTGGCGAGCAGCGACGCCACCGTCGCCGCCGTGGCGCGCCAGGTCGGCTACTCCAGCTCCTACGCGCTCAGCGCCGCCTTCAAGCGCACCCTCGGCATCCGCCCGACCGAACACCGTGACCGATCTCGGGGCCATGCCGCGGCCTGACGGGCGACGAAGGTGGCTCACGGCTGGGCCCACGGCAAGGCCGACATGCATCATGGCGAGATGCCTGAGCTGATAGATCCGACCCCCGACCTGCGGACGTCGTTCCTGGCAGCGGTAGCCGAGTTCCGCGCAGATCGCGACTATCCAACTCCCTGGTTCGTCAACGATGTTGACCCGCCTGCCCTGACGGACGCCACGGCCTTCACCGCCTACGTGACGCGCCTGCTCGGCGAACAGGACGAAGCAGCCGGGCGGGCCGAATGGTTCGTGCCGATGACTACGTTGTGGTGGGTCGAGGGCGACCAGATGCTCGGCAGACTGGCCATCCGCCATCGGCTGACACCGGCCCTGGAGAAGGTCGGCGGACACATCGGCTACGACGTTCGGCCCAGCGCGCGCCGCCAAGGGCACGCGACCGCGATGCTCGCCGCGGCCTTGCCCATCGCCCGCTCGCTCGGCATCGCAGAAGCCCTCCTGACCGTCGACGCGACGAACGTCGCCTCCCGGCGCGTGATCGAGACGAACGGGGGCCGATTCATCGACACGGTGGGCGAGAAATGCCGCTACCGGGTGACGACAACCTGATACGTGGAACGTACCGCGTCCTGGCTGGCAGGGTGCCGACGCCTGTACCGCGAGTGACTACCGCCCGGCCGACTACCCTCTCCCTGTGACCTGCAGAAAGATATCCCGGTGAGCCAGTACTACGACATGGGCGACCAGACCCTGTGGAACCCGTCCAACGGCGTCTCTCGGCTGTTCTCGGGCCAAGTAGCCCTCTACGAAGCCGAATTGGCTCTGCCGTCCGGCATCGGGCCGATGGAGGCCGACGAATGCCAGATCGATCCCACCGTTTTCAAGGGGTTCGTGGACGCCCTGCTGGCCTGGCACCGCAGAACCAGCCACGCCGTCGTGATCGCTCTGTCTGAAGGGTTCGTCGCCACGGTGCTGGTCCTGGCGGAGAGGGCTGGCATCGCGGTGGCCTGGAAGCCGACCGACCTCGCTGCGCGCGACGAGCTCAGGGACGTCCGGGCCCCGGATCCCGGTCAAGAACAGTGGGCGGCCGCCCTGCGCCAGAAGGCGCGCGAATTGGACCGGTTGATGGCTCGATGAGCACGGACGACGGGACAATCGGTCCGCACGATCGGCCTCCACTCCTGTGTCAGCGAGCGACAGCAGACACAGAAGCGAGCGACAGCAGACACAGAACGGCCCCGCCACCTGAGGCGACGGAACCGCGGGGCAAGCGGTGGCCTGCGAGCCGCCGACTGCGCACAGGCCACCCGTCCGGTCAGCCGCGGGATGTCACCGGGTGGTGAAGCCACCGTTGACGAAGAACACCTGGCCGTTGGCCCACCAGCCGTCGGTGAGGAGGAACTTCACCCATGGCGCGATCTGCTCGATCTTGGTGAGGTCGCCGTTCATCGACTGGGACTTCAGGTAGGTCACGGACTCGTCGGTTTCGGCCGGGTAGAAGAAGGGGGTGTCCATGGGGCCGGGGGCGATGGTGTTCACGGAGATGTTCCGGCCGAACAGTTCCTTGGACAGGGCGCGGGTGAAGTCCTCGACCGGCGCCTTGCTGCCCGCGTAGACGGAGTAGAGGCCGGTGTAGGCGGCCAGCAGTGAGGTGACGACGGTGAGGATCTTGCCGCCGTCCTCGGTGCGCTTGGCGGCCTCCTTCATCACGAGGAACGCGGCTTTGGAGTTGACCGCGAACATGCGGTCGTACTCCTCCGAAGTGACCTGTGACAGCGGCTTCTTGATGACCGTCCCGGCCGTGTTGACGCTCGCGTACAGGGAGCCGAACCGGTCCACGGCCTCGTCGAAGACGCGCTCGACCTGCTCGGGTTGGGTCAGGTCGCCCTGCAACGCGAACGCCTCGCCACCGGCCGCGGTGATGTCGTCGACGACCTGCTGGGCCTGTTTCGCGGAGGAGTAGCTGTTGTAGTGGACGGCGACGCGGGCCCCCGCGTCCGCGAGGGTGCGGCTGATCAGTGCGCCGAGATTGCGCGATGCGCCACCGACGAAGACGGCCTTGCCTTCGAGGGTGTGGGCGATGGGGGTGGCGGTGGCCATGTCGTACTCCTTGAGGGCGGGGCCTGTCGACGGGCCGGAGGCGCGGGCCGTCGAGGCGCGCCGAGGGATTCGGCGATGAGGGAGATCGCTCCGATTCTGCACCGCGCGAATGTGACGCAGGTAACAGGAGTTTGCTGGCCGGTCCACAGGCGATCGTTGTGGCCGGTCCACTGGTGCGTGCGTGCGCCCACAGCAGGTGAACCCGTGGCCATCCGATGCGAGAGGACCCCGACAACGAGACACTGCCGCGGTGGATCTGAACCTGAGACTCGTGCACGCCCTGCTGACCGTCGCGGAGGAAGGCAGCATCACCAAGGCGGCGGCGCGGATGCACCTCACCCAGCAGGCTGTGAGCGGGCAGATCCAGCAGTTGGAGAAGGTGGTCGGGACCACGCTGTTGCTGCGCACCGCGCAAGGGGTGGTGCCTTCTCCGGCCGGGCACGAAGTGGTCCAGCGTGGGCCCGCGCTGCTGGCGGCGGCACGAGCCATGGTGAGCGAGGCCCGGCTGGTCGGCGAGGGGCGCAGCGGGCGGCTGCGTATCGCCTTCAAGGCGCAGAGCACCGCGCACTTCATGCCGAATGTGGTGGCGGCGCTGGAGAAGGAGGCGCCCGGGATCGAGGTCGATGTGATGTCGGTGTCCACGCTCGCCGACGAACTCGACGCGCTGGCGGACGGCCGGGCCGACGCGGCGCTGCTGTGGCTGCCCGCGGGCGACGACCGGTTCGCGGCGGCGGAGGTCCTGGCCGAGGGCCGCGTCGTCGCACTGCCGCCGGACCACCGCCTGGCGGACCGGGACGCCGTCACGCTGGCCGACCTCGCCCAAGAGCCTGTGGTGGGCCCTCACCCGGTCATGCCGCCGGACGTGGTGCGGTTCTGGTATGTCGACCCGCGCCCCGACGGCTCGCCCGTCGTGTACGGGGCGCCGGCGCACACGCCCGAGGAGTGTCTGCAACTGGTGGCGGCGGGCCGGGGCATCTGGATCGCTCCGGCGTCCACCGCCGGGTACTTCACCCATCCTCGGCTCGCATGGGTGCCACTGACGGACGCGGATCCGTTCCGTCTCGCGGTGGCCTGGCGCCGCGAGTCCCCGCCCGCCCTGCTGACCTGTCTGGTGCGCAACTGCCGCCGCTGGGCAGGCGAGCCGGGCTGAGGCGAGACGAGAGCGCAGAGCTCCCGCGCGTCAAGGTGCCGCGTTGTAGAGCGCGGCGAGCCCGCCGTGGCGCCCGCGACATGGCGAGCTCGGTCGCGGGCGCCAGGGAGCTGCCGATGAGCGCGCGCACGAACGGATCGGTCTCGTCGTCCGGACGCGCAGGGCGGCCCGCTCCTCGCCGGTCAGCTGCCGCAGCAGGGCCCGCAGCCACAGAATGGCGTGCGGGGCCGGGCTGTTGGCGGGCTCGTCGAGCAGCAGCACCGATGGGTTCCCCGAGCAACGCCTCTGCGATCCCGGCGCGCTGCGCCATGCCTGGAGCGCGCCGATGCGTCGGCCCGCCGTCTCCTGGAGACCTATACGCTCCAGGACCCTGTCAACTCGCCCTGCCCGTCAGCCAATTCCCGCCGCCAGTCGACCAGCGGCCGCCCGTGGAGCCCTGCTCCGGCCGCCGCGCGCCAGACCGAGCATGAGCCGTACGGTGGTGGTCTTGCCCAAGCCATTGGCGCCGAGAAGGGCCGCGGCGGAACCCACGGACAGGATCCTCGCAACGCCGTCGACGACCAGGCGTCCGTGAAAGCTTCACTTTTCCCTGGGTTGAACCAATTGAGAGGCCCTGATCGCCCGCTCTCCGTCCCGTGGACATGATCCGGGATCCACTGGCTGCGGCCCACCGGAGAACCGGTGGGCCGCGCCTGTCGTTGCCTCCTCAGTGGCGCCTTACGGGCGCGACGGGTGCTCCCGGCGCCTGGACCAGCCGAACAGCAGTGCCCCGGCCCCCGTGAGGAGCACGGCGAGCCCGGCTCCCCACCAGCCGATGCCGTTGTTGCCGGTCGGCGGCAGCACCGGCGTGGGCGGCCGCACGATCGTGGTCGTGGTGCAGCCGGGTTCCGTGCCGATGACGCAGGTGCCGCCGGGTGCGGTGGTGGTGACCGCGTTGCGCAGCCTGCGGTCGCCCTTCGGCTTGGCGTCGACCGTCACCGAGTAGGTGACGGTCACCGACTCTCCGGCGGCCAGCGGACCGCTCCATGTGAGGCGGGAGCCGGATACGGCGATGGCGCCCGCGGTGGCGGTCGCGTCGCCGTTGTAGCGGGCGTCGTCGAGGACCCGCGTGAGGTTGTCGCGTACGACGGCGCGGTCGTATGCCGTCGCCCCGGTGTTGGTGATGGTCAGGGTGTAGGTGACCGTACCGCCGGGTTGGACCTTGGTGGACGGGGATGCCGTCTTGCGGAGGGTGAGGGACTGGACGGGTGTGGTGGTCGTGCACCGCGGGTCGATCGCGGCGCGTGCCGAGCGTCCCGAGCGGGGCATCGGCAGCGGGCAGTTGGTCTGGTCCGGACTGGTGACCTTGTTGCGCAGCTTCTTGTCGCCGCGCGGGGGCTTGGCGACCTTCACCGAGTAGGTGACGGTCGCGACGGCCCCGCCCGGCAGGTCGCCCGTCCAGGTCAGCCGGGGCCGGGCATAGCTCACCGTGCCCACGCCGGCCCGGGCGTCGCCGTTGTACGTGGCGTCGTCGAGGACTCCGCTCAGGTCGTCGGTGAAGGAGGCACCGGTGTAGTCGGCGTCGGTGCTCTTGTTGGTGACGGTGACGGTGTACGTCAGCGCGTCACCCGGCTTGGTGTCCCTCGGCGCGACGGTCTTCCAAGGCCGGAAGGAACCGGCCGCCGACTGGTACCTGCATCGGCCTGTAACAGCCGGTGGCCAGCTCCAGAACACCCCGAGCCACCCGGGCACAACGACCCGTCCGACAGGGTTCAGTCGAGGTTCAGCGCCTGGATGGTGTGCTCGGCCATCTTGGCCTCGCCCAAGGCGTTGGGGTGGACCGATGCGAGGCTGGCGTGCGGGACGACCGGTTCGATCCAGCGGGTGCCGACGGGCTTGCACGCGTCGTGGCCCTTCGATGCCGCGGCCATGTCGACGAACGTGGCACCGGACTCGGCGGCAGCCCGCTCGATGACCCGGTTGAGACGGGTCTCCAGGTCATGCAGGAAGGGGACGTCCCCGGAGGCGATCGGCATCCTGGCGAAGCAGGACGGGTCCGCCTTGGCGGGCAGGATCGACGGGTACCCGAGGATCGCCACGCGCGCCGCGGGGGCCTTGTGCCTGACCGCTCGCAGCGCGGCTGTGACGGCCGGTCCGGTCTTCGCCTCGACCGCCTGGGCGAGGCTGTCCTTGAAGATGTCCTTGCACGGGCTGCCCTGGCCGCCACTGAGCACGCCGGCCGCGCCGCAGGCCAGGACGGAGCTGATGAAGGTGTTGTTGTCGTTGCCGCCGATGGTCATCGTGACCAGCTTGGTGCCGGGCTTGACCGCGTCGAGCTGCGGGGCGACACCCGGGTACTGAGGGGTCGTGAAGTCCTTGGTCTGAGCCCCACCACAGGTGACGTCCTGGAGGTGGGCGCCGATGCGCTTGGCGATGACGTGGGGGTAGTTCGTCGTCGACCGGGCACACAGCAGCGGGGCTGCGGGGTCGAGGGGGAAGTTGCCGGAGGCCGCGCTGTAGCTGTCGCCGAGGGCGACGTAGGGCAGTGGCTCTGTGGCGGCGGCGGTGGCGGCCTCTGTGGCCGAGGCGGTGAGGCCGAGCACAGCCGTGGTGCCGACCGCGGCGAGGGCGCCGGTGAGGCGCCGTGCGGGGGCGCGCAGGTGCATCTGATTCTCCTTCACGTGAGTCGTGCGAGGAATCCGTGCGGGAGCCGCGCGGCCTTCGACGGGGGCGGAAGGTGCACACCCCGGGCCAAGGCGAGATGCGGCAGAAGTGCCGGACTGCTTCGAAGGTGCGAGGAGCGAAAGGCGTGACGAACCCGACGACGCGTGGGCTCAACGCCAACAACGATCCTGCTGTGGCAGGGGAGTTCAGCGATGCCATCTTGAAGTTACTGATGGGTTTGACTCTGAGTCAATACATCTGCCGGAGGCTTCTGACGCCGATCGCCGCGAGCTTGCTCCGGATTCCGCTTTGCCCTTTGCTGCCGCGCCCGGCGCGGGACTCTCGCGCAAGAGAGCGCAGCGGTGGCGCGCGTGTCGCCGTCGACGCACAGGCCGCCACCCGCGGGGAGTGCGGGCGGCGCCGCAGCGCGGGCTTCGCTCATCCGAACTGGCCGCGCTTGGGCGGTACTTGAGTCGACGGGCGGTGCACTTGGACCAGGCCACGCCTGGACCTCGCGGCGGCGTCATTCTCGCGCCAGCCTCCCTCACGGGACCTATGGAGTTGCTAATGTTGGCAATTCCTGAGTTCATCACCTGGTGTGCTGCCGCCGGACTCAGGAAGTCGGTGTTCACGTCCGGATTCTGAGTGGGTGGATGCGATGCGCCGTGGTCCGGCCGGGGCGGCCGTACTGGTCAGCGGCGGGAGGCGACCGCCTTGCCCGGCACGGTCCTGCTGGGCAAAGAATCACCAAGCAGGGCAAAGTGTGAGGAAAGTGCCGTAACTCCGCTGTCGGGGCCCTCTGTTAGCCGCCAGGGGAGGAGAGGTCTCGACAGGATTCGGGAAGGGCGTTCATGGGCCTGCTGCGCAAGATCCGCGATACCGGACGGGTGGCGGAGGAAGCTCCGCCGCTGATGGAGGGTGAACCGCCCCAGGGCGCCGGGGAGTTCGGTGGTTCCGTGCAGGTGCGCTGCGTGGACGCGGGTTCGTGCAACGGCTGTGAGATCGAGATCGCGGCGGCCTTCAACCCGGTGTACGACGCCGAGCGGTACGGGGCACGCCTGGTGGCCTCGCCCCGGCATGCGGACGTGGCGCTGGTGACCGGGCCCGTGACGCGGAACATGGCGGAACCGCTGCGGCGCACGGTCGCCGCGATGCCCGAGCCGCGCCTGGTGGTCGCGGTCGGGGACTGCGCGCTGAACTGCGGGGAATTCGCCGGTGGTTACGGGGTGGTGGGCGCCGTCGACGAGGTCGTGCCCGTGGATCTGCGCGTGCCAGGATGCCCGCCGGAGCCGCAGACGATCGTGGCCGCGCTGCGGAGGGTGACCGGCCGGTGAGCGTCATCCCGGCCGCCCTCGCCGCGGCCTCGGGCCTGGGGGTGGCCGGTGCGGTGGCCGGGCTCGTACTGCCGGGCCGGGCGCGGGCGCCGGTGGGCGGGGCATTGACGGCGGGGGTGGGGGTGGCCGGTGGTGCGTCGGGTGTGGCTGCACTGGGCGGCGAGCGGTGGGCGGCCCGGCTGCCCGGGGTGCTGCCGCTGGCCGGGGCGGATCTGGCGGTGGACGCGCTGTCGGGCCTGTTCATGGCGGTGGCCGGGGTCGTGGTCGCGGCGGTAGCCGTCTACGGGATCGGGTATGCGGGCGGGCACGGATCGCACAGATCGCACGGTTCTGGCTCGGACAGCTCTGGCCCTCACGGTTCTGGCTCCCGCGGCTTCGGCTCGCACGGCTCTGGCCCCCACGGCTTCGGCTCGCGCGGCGTGCAGGCGGTGCTTCCGCTCTTCGGGCTGACCTTGCTGCTTGTGCCGGTGGCCGCGTCCGTGTCGACGTTCCTGGCGCTGTGGGAACTGATGGCGCTCACCTCGCTGTTGCTCGTCCTGGCCGAACACCGCGCCCGCGCCTCGGTGCGGGTGGCGGGCGTCTGGTATGCGGTGATGACCCACCTGGGGCTCGTACTGCTCCTGGCAGGGCTGCTCGTCTACGCCGCAGGGGCCGGAGGCGAGAGCTTCGTGGCCCTGCGCGCGGGTGCCGGGCAGCTGCCCCCGGCGGTGCGCGGCCTGGTGTTCGTCCTGGCGGCGGTCGCGTTCACGTCCAAGGCGGGCCTGGTGCCCCTGCACGCCTGGCTGCCGCGTGCGCACCCCGAAGCGCCCAGCGCCGTCTCGGCGTTGATGAGCGCCGCCATGGTCAACCTCGGCGTCTACGGGCTCGTACGCGTCGGCTTCGACCTGCTCGGCGGGGGACCGGCCTGGTGGTGGCTCCTGGTGATGGCGCTGGGCGGCCTGTCGGCGGTGTACGGGATCCTGCAGGCCGCCATGGCCTCGGACCTCAAGCGCCTCCTGGCGTACTCGACCAGCGAGAACATGGGACTCGTCGTCCTCGGGACGGGGGCGGCGGGCCTGTTCGCGCACGCCGGGAACGGTGACCTCGCGGGGCTCGCGCTCGCGGCGGCGCTGCTGCACCTGGTCAACCACGCCGCTTTCAAGGCCCTGTTGTTCTGCGCGGCGGGCTCGGTGCTGCGGGCCACCGGCGAGCGGGATCTGGACCGGCTCGGCGGGCTGCGGGAGCGGATGCCGGTGACCGCCGGTCTTTTCGCGCTCGCCGCCCTGGGCGCGGTGGCCCTGCCGCCGGGCAACGGATTCATCAGCGAGTGGCTGCTGCTCCAGTCGACGATCCACGGGCTCGCGGTGCCCGGGGTGACCACCGTCCTTGTGCTGCCGCTCGCGGTCGCGGTGATCGCCCTGTCGGCGGGGCTCGCGGCAGCGGTCTTCGTCAAGGCGCTGGGCGTGGGGTTCTTCGCCCGCCCGCGCAGCCGGGCGGCCGCCGATGCCAAGGAGTCACCGCTGCCGATGCTCGCCGGGATGGGCCTGCTCGCGGCCCTGTGCGTGGCCCTCGCACTGGTGCCCGGACTCCTCGGCGGCGGCCTGGACCGCGCGGTCGCGGAGGCCGGGCTGAGCGGGGCGCGGCCGCTGTCGGGCGGCGGACTGCGCGTACGGCTCGACGAGGTGTCCGCGACGCTGTCGCCCCTGTGGGCGGTGGCCGCCCTCACCCTCGCCCTGGCCGGAGTGCTGGGGATCGTACGGCTGACGGCACGGCGCCGCGAGCGGCGCAGGAACGCGAAACTGTGGGACTGCGGCGGGGGTGCGCCGACACCGCGCATGGCCTATACGGCGACCTCGTTCGCCGAACCGCTGCAGCGGGTCTTCGACGACGTACTGGCTCCGGAGCAGGACGTGAACGTGACGCACGCCGGCGAATCGACGTATCTCGTGGAGCGGGTGCGCTTCCGCAACCGCGTGCCCGACCGTCTCGAACACCGCCTGTACCGGCCGGTCCTGGCCTTCCTCGCCGCGGCCGGGCAGTCGGCCAGACGCCTGGCGAACGGCAGCGTGCACCTCTACCTCGGCTATGGCTTCTTCGGCCTGATCACCGTCCTGGTCGTGCTGGTGGTGGGCTGGTGAACACGGCGACGGGATACGCGGCCGTCACGGCCCAGCTGGCCGCGGTGGGGGCGGGGGCTCCACTGCTCGCCGGGCTGATGCGGCAGACCCGGGCCCGGCTGGAAGGGCGGGCCGGGGCGGGCGTGCTCCAACCTTGGCGGGACGTACGCAAGTTGCTGCGCAAGGAGCCGATCACCCCGACCGGCACGGGGCCCGCCTTCCGCTGGGCGCCGCCCCTCCTGGTCGCCACCACGCTGGTCCTGAGCGCACTGGTGCCGCTGGTGTCCACGCGTACGCCGGTCAGTGACCGGGCCGACCTCATCCTGGTGGTGGGGCTCCTGGCCCTGGGCACCCTTGCTCTCGCCCTCGCCGGGCTCGACACGGGAACAGCTTTCGGCGGCATGGGGGCATCGCGCGAGATGACGATCGCGGCCCTGGTCGAACCGACCATCCTGATGTCGGTGTTCGCGCTGTCGATACCGGCCGGTTCGACCAATCTGCCGGTCATCGTCGCCGGTGCGGTCGACGAGCCGGCCCGCCTCACATCGCCGGCCGGTCTCCTCGCCGTCGCCGCGCTCGCGGTGGCGGTGCTCGCCGAGACCGGACGCCTGCCGGTGGACAATCCGTCCACGCACCTGGAGCTGACCATGGTGCACGAGGCGATGGTCCTGGAGTACGCGGGCCCCGACCTGGCGCTCGTCGAGTACGGCTCGCAGCTGCGCCTTACCGTGCTGCTCGGCCTGTTGGCGTCGCTGTTCGCGCCGTGGGGCATCGCCACGGGCGCCGCCTCCCTCGCGGCGGTGCTGCTCGCCCTTGTCCTGCTCGTCCTCAAGGTCGCACTCCTTGGGATGGTCCTTGCCGCGGCCGAGGTGTTCTGGGCGAAGCTGCGCCTGTTCCGGGTCCCCGAACTGCTCGCCGGGTCCTTCCTGTTGGCGCTGCTCGCCGTGACCGCCTCGTACTTCCTGAGCGGAGAGTGAGGGCGTCGTCATGAGCGAGAGCCTGTTCACCCAGCTCCTCGACCTGGCCTGCGGGGCCTTCCTGCTGGCCGCGGTCGTGGTGCTGTGGCGGCGTGAACTCGCCGCCATCGTGCGGGTCTTCGCCCTGCAGGGCGTCGCGCTCGCGGCCATCGCCGTACTCCTCGGTGTGCACGAGGAGCGGTGGGACGTGGTCGGCGTCGGGGTCGGGATCGGACTCCTGCGGGCCGCTCTGCTGCCGTACCTGATCCGCCGCGCCCTGATCGCCCTGGTCGCCGGGCGCGCGCACGACGAGGCCCGTGAGACCCAGCCGGTCGTCAACGTCGCCGCCTCGCTGCTGACCGCCGCCGCGCTGACCCTGCTCGCCTATGCGGTGGCCCGCCCGCTGGTCGAACTGGATCCGACCCCGGCGACGCGGGCGCTGCCGGTGGGGATCGCGGTCCTGCTGATCGGCTTCTTCGTCCTGGTCACGCGCCGCAGAGCCCTGGCACAGGTGGTCGGCTTCCTGCTCCTCGACAACGGCATCACCGCCACCGCCTTCCTCGCCGCCTCCGGAGTGCCGCTGATCGTCGAACTCGGCGTCTCCTTCGACGTGTTGCTCGCCGTACTCGTACTGCAGCTGCTCACGGCCCGGATGCGCGAGGCGTTCGGCACCACCGACATCGACGACCTGAGGGAGCTGCGCGACTGATGAACACCACCGTCACCAGCACGCTCCTGACCCTGCCGACCGCCGTGCCGCTGGCCGTCGCCGGGGCGTACGCGCTCACAGGGAGTCGGCAGGCCCGGCAGGCCGCCATGGTGCCCACGGCCGGGGAACTGGTCCCGGCCGCGGCGACCGGAGCGGGCCTCCCCCCGATCGCGGTCGCCGAGGAGCCGGAGCCGGGGAAAGCCGCCGAGGAGCCGGAGTCGGGGAAAGGGGACCCGGAGCCGCCGACGCGCGGCTGGGGCGGGCTCGTTTCCCCCGCGGTCATCTTGGCGTGTGGTGGCCTGCTCGCCGCCCGGGTGCTGAGCGAGGGCGCCGTGTCCGCGTACGCGGGACTCCTTCGCGCCGACGCGCTGACCGCCTGGATGCTGCTGGTGATCGGCGCGGTCGCCTTCGTGGCCTGCGCGTCGACTCCCGCGCATCTGGCGGGCGAACGGGCGGCCGGGCGCGCCACCGGGCAGACCGCATGGCGCCTGCACCTGCTGATCCACGCGTTCCTGGCCGCGATGTGCCTGGCGGTGGTGACCGCGAACCTCGGCGTGCTGTGGGTGGCCATCGAGGCCACCACCATCGTCACCGCCTTCCTGGTCGGCCACCGCCGCACCCGCGCCTCCGTCGAGGCCGCGTGGAAGTACGTGGTGATCTGTTCGGCCGGGATCGGCCTGGCCTTCCTCGGCACCGTGCTGATCTACTACGCCGCCCGGCAGGCGGGCATCTCCGAGACATGGGCGCTGGACTGGCCCACCCTGGTGGCACGGGCCGACCGGCTGGACCCCGCGGTCACCCGCCTCGGCATCGCCCTCGTCGTCCTCGGCTTCGGCGCCAAGGCCGGACTGGTTCCGCTGCACGCCTGGCTGCCGGACGCCCACAGCCAGGCTCCCGCCCCCGTCTCCGCGCTGATGTCCGGCGTCCTGCTGTCCGTCGCCTTCGGCGCGGTGCTGCGCTTCAAGGCCATCGCGGACGCCGCCCTGGGCGGCGACTTCACGCGGGCTCTGCTGACCGCGATCGCACTGCTCACCCTCGCCCTGGCCGCCGCCCTCCTGCTCGCCCAGCGCGACTACAAGCGCATGCTGGCCTACTCGTCCATGGAACACATGAGCCTGATCGCCCTGGGTGCGGCCATCGGCAGCCCGCTCGCCCTCTCGGCCGCGCTGCTGCACATCGCCGGGCACGGCCTCGCCAAGTCCGTCGCGTTCTGCGGCGCAGGCCGCGTCCTCCAGCTGACCGGCACCGCACGGATCGGCCGGGTGCGCGGCCTGTTCGCCCGTTCCCCCTGGCTCGGTGCCTGCCTCGGCGCGGCTGTCGTGGCCCTGCTCGGCTTCCCGCCCTTCAGCCTCTTCGCCTCCGAACTCGCCCTCGCACGCGCCGGATTCGCGGACGGGATGGGCTGGCCCATGGCGGCGGCCCTGCTCCTCGTCCTGATCGCCTTCGCCGCCATCGCCGCCCGCACGGCCCGGATGCTCCTGGGCCCCGCACCCACTCCCCGTACGCCCGACGAAGCCCCCGCCGCGCTGTGGCCGCTGCTGACGGGGCTCACCGCCTGCGCCGCACTCGGCATCGCCACCGGCCCCCTCGGCGACCTGCTGACCCACGCCGCCACCGTCCTGGAAGGCCACTGACCGATGCGCACCGTGTACGAACTGGGCGCCGGCGAACTGCCCGAACGGGTCGAGGCGCTGCTCCGCGAGGGACACCGACTTGCGCTGGTGGCCGCCCACCACGACCCGGACGCCATCCGCGTCGTCCACCTCTTCGTCTCCGGCCCGCCCGACACCCGTATCGAACTCCACGTACGCCTCGATCCCGACCGGCCCGAGATCCCGACCCTGGCCCAACTCTCCTTCCCCGCAGGCCGGTTCGAGCGCGAGATGCGCGATCTGCACGGCGTCGTCCCCCTCGACCACCCGCTGCCCCGACGCCTGGTGCGCCACTTCCACTGGCCGCGCGGCTGGTACCCCATGCGCCCCGACGCGGGAGCCCCACCGCCCTTCGGCGAACAGGAAGGCCCCTACCCCTTCTTCGAGGTCGAGGGCGACGGGGTGTACGAGATCCCGGTCGGCCCCGTCCACGCCGGGCTCATCGAACCCGGCCACTTCCGCTTCTCCGTCGTCGGCGAGACCATCCTCAAGCTCAAGGCCCGCCTGTGGTTCGTCCACAAGGGCATCGAGAAGCTCTTCCAGGGCCGCTCCATCGCCGCCGGACTGCCGCTGGCCGAACGCATCAGCGGCGACACGGCAGTCGGCCACGCCCTCGCCTACTGCCAGGCCGTCGAAGAAGCCACCGCCACCCTTGTCCCCGCCCGCGCCCAGCAGGCCCGCGCCCTCCTCCTCGAACTCGAACGTGTCCACAACCACGTCGCCGACCTGGGCATGCTCTGCAACGACGTCGGCCACGGCATCCTCAACGCCCACGCCCAGCGCGTCCGCGAACACCTCCTGCGCCTGAACCAGGACACCACCGGCCACCGACTGCTGCGCGGCGGCGTCGTCCCGGGCGGCGCCGCCCTGCGCACACTGCCCGATCCGCGCCGACTGACGGAGATCGGCGCCGACATCCGCGAGATCACCGACCTCGCCCTGGGCCACTCCACCGTCCGCGACCGCTTCACCAACACCGCCGTGCTCAGCACCCGGGCCGCGCGCGACATCGGCTGTCTCGGCTATGTCGCGCGGGCCAGCGGCCTGGACGGCGATGCCCGCATCGCCCATCCCTTCTTCGCCTACGACGCACAGCTCGACATCCCGGTCCATGACACCGGCGACGTCCTGGCCCGCTTCCTGGTCCGCGCGGAGGAGATCGACACGTCCCTCGCACTCATCAAGCACCTGGCCGACGGCCTGGCCCCGGGCGCCGCCCTCGCCCCCGCGGTGCCGACCCTGGGCCCGGGTATGGGCACGGGCACGGGTATGGGCACGGGTGTGGGCCTGGTCGAAGGCTGGCGCGGCACCATCGCCACCCGCGTCGAGCTCGCCCCCGACGGCACCCTGGCCCGCGTCAAGCCGGTCGACCCGTCCTTCTTCAACTGGCCTGCTCTGCCGGTCGCGTTGGCGGACACGATCGTCCCGGACTTTCCGCTGACGAACAAGAGCTTCAACCTCTCGTACGCAGGCAACGACCTGTGACGCTTCGATCCTCCGTTCCGACACAGCCCACAACTGGGCCCTTGCAGGCGCTGGTTAGGCTGAATCGTTCCCGGATCCGGCCGGGGGCATGACGAGGGAATGAGGCGATCGTGGGCGAACTGGACGGCAGGACCGCGCTGGTGACGGGCGGCTCGCGCGGGATCGGGCGCGCGGTCGCCCTGCGGCTCGCCGCCGAGGGGGCGCTGGTCGCGGTCCACTACGGCGGCAACGACGCGGCCGCCGCGCAGACCGTGGCGAAGATCGCCGAGAGCGGCGGCCGGGCGTTCGCGGTGCAGGCCCGCTTCGGCGAGAGAGGTGCGGTGGACCGGTTGTTCGAGGGGCTCGCCGCCGGACTGGCGGACCACGACGCGGACGGCCTGGACATCCTGGTCAACAACGCGGGCATCCACTCCACGACGTCGATCGGCAAGCTCACCGAGGAGGAGTTCGAGCAGCTGCTGGCGATCAACGTGAGTACGCCGGTCTTCGTGGTCCAGCGGGCGCTGCCGCTGCTGCGGGACGGCGGACGGATCGTCAACATGGGCTCCGCGGCCACCCGGATCGCGAACCCCCTCCAGATCGGCTACACCGTCACCAAGGCGGCGCTGGCGGCGCTCGGCCCGTCGCTCGCCAACGAGCTGGGCCGGCGCGGGATCACCGTGAACACGGTCGAGCCCGGGGTGGTGCTGACCGACATCATCGCCCCCTACGCCGCTGTCCCCGAGGCTCTCGCCGGACTTGAGTCGATCACCGCGCTCGGACGGATCGGCGAGCCGGAGGACGTCGCGGACGTCGTGGGCTTCCTCTCGGGGCCGCAGGGGCGCTGGGTGACCGGCCAGACCATCGACGTTTCCGGCGGTACCTACCTCGGACCGATCACGGCTGAGTGATCCGCCAGGAGCGTAGCCCCGAAATACCGTGCACTCCACTAATCTCTGACTTGTCACGTGGGAAGCTTGGCCAGGCAGGCGGCGAAGTTGGACTGTGACACCAAAACTCCCGCCCCATAGCTGTCGAGGGGCTGTGCTGCGGGGCCGGGGGCGCGAAGCACGCGGGCCCCGCTCCAGGTGTGGAGCGGAGCCCGTGGGGGAGCGGCGCCGATTGAGCTGCCGCTTCCCGGGGTCTTAGGGGGACCCCGGGAAGCGGCTTACAGCAGCGGCAGGGTCGCGTCCACGAGCTTGGCCGCCACCGCGGACACAAAACTGGCGATGACGATCAGCGTCAGATCGCGACGACCGAGCCGTCGGCACCATTCCGCCATGTGCTTGCGCATCAGAGTCCTCCTTCTTGATGTCCCGTACCTGGTTGGCCGGTGACGTGGGGTGTTCAGGAGGATCCGTGCCTGGGCACGATCAAAGGCTACGGCGAATCCACGTGTCTCAGGCGGCAGTTGGGGAAATGTACGGCCTGCCAGCCGACTTCAGGTCAGTGCCCGGCCGGTCGCGTCACGCGGCGGTGTCACTTGCCGGACCGCACGGCGACGTGGCGAACGGCCTGTTCCCGCGCGGCGCGCGAGCGCAGCAGCTTCTTGTCCGGCTTGCCCGCACCGGTCAGCGGCAGTGCGTCGACGAAGGTGATGTGCGCCGGTTCGTACAGCGCGCCCCGTTGTTCGCGGACCATGGCCCGCAGCTCGTCCGCGTCCGTCCCGGCCTCCGGGGTCCGCACCACCACCGCGTGCACCTGCTCGGCGCGGTCGCTGTCGTGCACTCCGAAGACTGCGCTCTGGCGTACCTGGGGGTGGGAATTGAGCAGGTCCTCCAGCTCGGTGGTGTAGATGTGACCGCCGACCACGACGATCATGTCCTTGATCCGGTCGACGATGGTCAAGTACCCCTCGTCGTCCAGGAATCCGACGTCACCGGTGTGCAGCCAGCCGTCCCGCAGTACCTCGGCGGTCAGTTCGGGCTGCTTCCAGTAGCCCTGCATGACGTGCCGGGACCGCACGCAGATCTCGCCGTGCTCACCATGGGGGAGGTCGTGGCCGTCCGCGTCACGGACGGCCACCTCGACCCCGTCGAGGACCCTGCCCGCGGAGCGCAGTCGCTCGGGGCGGTCCAGGTCGTGGTCCCCGGGCCCGAGGACACTGATGCTGCCGGACTCCGTCTGGCCGTAGCCCTGCAGGAGGACGGGGCCGAAGCGGTGGATCGCGTCGGCGACGCGGGCCGGGGACGCCTGGCAGCCGCCGTAGATCAGTTGACGCAGGCTCGAGGTGTCGGTGCGGTCCGCGTCAGGGTGGTCCACGAGCCGGTACAGCAGGGGCGGCAGTACGTAGAGGTGGGTGATGCGCTCACGTTCGATCATGGCGAGCACCTCGCCCGGGTCGAAGTCTTCCAGCAGCACGACCGTGCCGCCCTCGGCCAGTAGGTAGTCGGTGACCAGACCGGCGGCGTGCGCGAGGGTGGTGCACACCAACTGCCGGGGTTTGCCGGTGTCTTCCGCGCCGAACCTGCGCCGCATCCGGCCGGCTCTCTCGAAGCTGGTGCAGATGCCCTTGGGGTGGCCGGTGGTGCCCCCGGTGTGGCGGATGGAGCAGATGTCCTGAGGGCGGGCCAGCCCCGGCATCGGCTCCGCGGACTCGGCGGCGGCCAGTTCCAGCAGGTCGGTGCCGAGATCGCTCACGCCGAGGGTCAGGACGTGCGGGGGCGGAGCCAGGGCGATGATCTCGGCGGCCCGTTCCGCGCAGGCAGGGTCCACGATCAGCGCGCGGGTCTCCACATCGCGCACGATGGCCGCCTGGGAGTCGGCGGAGAGTTTGTCGTAGAGGTGGTTGACCTGGCAGCCCAGCAGGTTGGCGGCGTATCGGGCGGCCAGGACTTCGGGGAGATTGCCGCTGAGCAGCGTGACCGTCTGCTTGCGCTCCAGGCCCAGGGCACGCAGCGCACGTGCAAGGCGGTGGACCAGATCATGGAACGCACCGGCAGTGATGCGCCGCCCTTGGTGGACCAGCACCTCTTGTGTGGGAGCGGCCGCGAGAGAGTCCAGGATGTCGTCCACGAACGATCGGAAGGGCGGGGGAACAGGGGGCATGCCGAATTCCTTCTGATGTGGGTTGCCAGGTCCTGGCGCGCTCGCACGGAACGAACGGCGAACTCACCGGCGGGCCCCGGCGTCCGCCGCCGCGGACTGATGTCCTGTCAACTTGCCGTGCCCTGGCGGCAGTTCGCGACCGCGGCAGGGGCCGCTCGCTCCGTCGGCGGCGGCACTACGGACAAGCTAGGTTGCCTAATGACATTAGGCAAATGCATAATTTGATTAGAGCTTGGGTGGAGGCGTTGAAGGGGGCAGTGATGGCAGGAGCGCGCGCAGGTCTCACCACGGAACGGGTGGTGCGGGCAGGGGTGGAACTGGCCGACGAGATCGGCTTCGACCGTGTGACCCCGACGGAGCTTGCACGGCGGTGCGGCGTCAAGACGGCGAGTCTGTACGCGCACATCAAGAACTTCCAGGACCTCAGGACTCGGATTGCCCTGTTCGCCCTGGAAGAGCTCGCCGACCAGGCCTCGGCCGCCCTGGCGGGGCGGGCCGGGAAGGACGCCTTGGCCGCGTTCGCCGACGTCTGCCGTGACTACGCCCGAAAGCACCCCGGCCGATACGCCGCCACCCAGCTCCGGCTCGCCCCGGACGCCGCCGCCGACAGCGCGGCCCTCCGTCATTCCCGGATGCTCCGGGCCATCCTGCGTGGCTACGGCCTCGGCGAGCCCGAACAGGCGCACGCCGTCCGCCTACTGGGCAGCGTCCTGCACGGCTACATCAGCCTGGAGGCGGCCGGCAGCTTCAGCCACAGTGCCCCGGACACCCAGGAATCCTGGTCCTGGATCCTCGATCGCCTCGACAGCCTGCTGACGACCTGCTGACGACCTGCGCTGGCGGCGAATGACGTCGACGCGGTGGGCATCCTGTCCCGGATTCCTCAGGCACCGTCACCGCAACTGCTTGTTGAATTTCTTGGCCCTGCTGATGACCTCACCGCGAGCCATCATCCCCACGCCGTGCTCCTTGAGTTGGGCGTCGACGTGCCGCGGCTTCATGCCCTCGCGCAGCATCTTCGCGGCGCCACGGGCCAGTTCGTCCAGTTCCTGCTCCTTGGCCGCCTCGGCGTTCTTCTTGGCTGTCTTCTTGGCCTCGCTCTTGAGGTACTTGTCCGCCTCCCGGACGGCGCCGAGAAGGTAGCGGTCGGTGAGACCCTGTTCCTGGAGCTGGGACATCAGCTCCTCTGCCGTGAACCCGTTGTCGCGCATCTGCTGTACGGCCGTGCGGTAAAGCGTGCGGTAATCCGCTTCAAGCGACTGCTTCTCCGCCGTCAGGTCACTGCTCACCGGGGCAGGCGTGGTCGGCGACTTCTTCGGGCGTTTCCAGGCCGACGTATGGCTGAGGCCGGTTCCCGGGACGGACACAGTGGTCTGCACACGGCCGTCGGCGCGCTTGGTGACACGGGCACCCGGGACGCCCGCCGACATCCCGATGCCCGACTTGGACGCGGTCACACGGACCGTACACCGCTGCCATGACGGTCACCCTGTGGAGCGGAGCCGGCCTGCTCGCCCTGGCCTTCTTCACCGCCTTCCTCCTGCCGGGCCCCGGGCCCGACCGGAACCGCTGACGCTCTCCACAGGCTCCGAAACGGGCCAGAGGATCCGTCTTTGCCACCGTTCCGGCGCGGCAGTCGCGGAGGACCTGGACAGGACTCGGACACTGTGTCGGTCGTGGCCGGGACGGCCGTCGGCAGTGAACCGGCGTGGGTGCTCGCGGGTTCGGCGACGGATTGATGCCGGCCGGGGATGGGCATGATGCGCCAGAAGATCTCGATCGGGGGCCCGTTGGGAGGGCGTCCGGCGGGGTTCCCGCTCCCTTGTCCTGGAGGCGCTCGTGTCACCGTCGGCTCAGCCCTCAGTCGCTCACCGAGTCGTGTCCTCGCCTGCCGGCCGGACTCACCTCGTCGAGATGGGCAGCGGCCCTCTCGTCCTGTTCGTCCATGGGTTTCCCGAGACCTGGTACTCCTGGCGGCATCAGTTGCCGGTCGTGGCCGAGGCGGGCTACCGGGCGGTCGCCATCGACGTGCGCGGCTACGGGCGTTCCTCGAAGCCGGTTGAGCAGGACGCGTACCGGATCGGGGCGTTGGCGGCCGACAATCACGCCGTCGTGACGGCTCTGGGCGAGGAGACGGCCGTCATCGTCGGGCACGACTGGGGCGCGCCCATCGCCACGGCCTCCGCCTTGTCGTACCCGGAGACCTTCCGTGCCGTGGCCCTGCTGAGCGTGCCGTACGTACCGCCTGCGGACATCAGACTCACCGAGGCCCTGGCCCCCTTGGCCCAGGACGGCGAGTTCTACCTGGACTACTTTCAGCAGCCCGGCCGGGCCGAAGCCGAGATCGAACCCGATGTGCGCGGCTGGCTGGCCGGTTGCTACGCGGCCCTGGGCGCCGAGGGCATGGGAGATCCCGGCTGCCCGGATCCGTTCACGATCCCGCCGGGCGCCCGGATGCGCGACCGCTTTCCCGCCGGGCCGCTGCCCGACTGGCTCTCCGAGGCCGATCTGGACTGCTACGCCGCCGAGTTCGAGCGCACCGGACTGACCGGAGGGCTCAACCGCTACCGGTCCATGGACCGTGATGGCCAGGATCTGCGCGAGTACCACGGCGCCCCGTTGGTCCAGCCTTCCCTGTTCATCGGCGGAAGCCTGGACGGGCCGACCCAGTGGTTCGGTGAGGCGATCGCCGCGTTCCCGACGACCATGCCCGCGCTGACCGCGTCACACATCCTCGACGGCTGCGGCCACTGGGTGCAGCAGGAGCGTCCGAAGGAGACCAACTCCCTTCTCCTTGACTGGCTCGCAGCCCTGCCCTCATGACCCTAAAGCCCGTTTCGCCAGGCTTTATTGGGTTTTTTGATGTGTTCATTATCATGGCACCATGTGGAATCCCATGAGCAAGTTGTGAGAATTACCTGAAGATGCGTATAACTACCCCCGCTCTTGATCTTTGAGGTGGGGGGATTCCGTGCATCCGGCACGTCCGCTTGTTGTTGCTGTTGCGTTCCTGATGGCCGCGCTGGCCGGAACGGAGCAGGCCGCGCTGGCAGTTGACCAGTGGACGGGTGGCCCCGACGGCTCGGCCCCCGACCAGCGGTGGGGCTCCGCGGCCGGTCGCCGCCACAGCGCGCCCGCCGGTGCGACGGACGCCGCGGCGAAGGGCGGCCACGACGGTCCGCTCAAGGGGCAGGGGGAGCTGCCCGCCGACGAGGCG
Organism: Streptomyces sp. NPDC059002; assembly: GCF_042740435.1. Lineage (NCBI taxonomy): Bacteria > Bacillati > Actinomycetota > Actinomycetes > Kitasatosporales > Streptomycetaceae > Streptomyces > Streptomyces sp. NPDC059002. Next base: position 146,843 of record NZ_JBHYJI010000011.1, read on the forward strand.
TCAGGGACGGTCCGCCTTGGCGGCGCCCCGAAGTTGCCCGAGCCCGGTCCGGTGGAGGCGACGCGTGCGCCCGACGGATCCGAGGTCCAGGGCTTCCAGGCCAAGCGCAGCAAGGAGCTGAAGGGCGAGCGCGAGGAGCGGCAGCGTACGTTCCAGAACCCGGACGGCACCTACACGACCCGCTACTACACCGAGCCGGTCAACTTCCGTACCAAGGGCGGAAGTTGGAAGCCGATCGACACCACGCTGGTCCGCCAGGACGTCCCGGGCGCGCGGACGATGAGCGTGAGCGAGCCGGGCTGGGAGACCGAGTCGACACAGTCGCCGGTGTCCTTCGCCGGCAGTGCCGATGCCGAGCCGCTGGTGCGGATGGGGCTCGGCAGCGGCCTGTCGGTCGGCTATGCCCTGGACGGTGCGCGCTCCGTCGAGGGACGCGTCGAGGGCAGCACCGTCACCTACCCGGAGGTGCGGGGCGGCTCGGATCTCGAACTGGTCGCGGGCGGCTCCTCGGTGAAGGAGACGGTCGTACTCAAGGGCAAGGACGCGCCCACGGAGTGGCGCTTTCCGCTGGCGCTCCAGGGCCTGACCGCCAAGGACGACGGGCATGGCGGCATCGTGTTCACGGACCCGGACGGCACGCAGCACGCGTGGATGCCGCAGAGATGGATGCAGGACTCCGCGTCCGCGGACGGCTCCCAAGAAGGAGCGGTCTCCTCGGGTGTCACCTACCGCCTGGCCGACGACAACGGCCGCCAGGTCGTGGTGATGAAGCTGGATGAGGACTGGCTGGCCGCGCCGGAGCGGGTGTTCCCGGTGCGCGTCGACCCCTCGGTCAAGTCGTTCGGTGCCACGTCGGGCACGTACGTCGAGCACCCGTACAACCAGAACTTCGCCTCGGACACCGTGCTGAAGGTGGGCACGTACGACGGAGGCCGCCACAAGGCCGCGTCGTTCCTGCGCTTCACCGGAGTGGAGAGCACGCTCAAGAACGCCTGGGTGCTCAACGCCAACCTGGCCCTGTACAACACGTGGTCGCAGTCGTGCACCGCGCGCCCGGTGACCGTGCACCCGATCACGTCGAACTGGTCGGAGTCCACGACCACCAAGTACCCCGGCCCCTCGACCGGCTCCTCGCTGGCGTCGAAGAGCTTCGCGCACGGCTGGCGCCCCGAGGGCACGGAGAGCTGGTCGTGCGGCGCGGCCTGGGAGAGCATCAAGCTCGGTTCGGCCGGGCGCAAGCTGGTGGACGACTGGACGCACGGCCGCAAGAAGAACTACGGCCTGGCTGTGAAGGCGTCCACCACCGACTCCAAGAGCTGGAAGCAGTTCGGGTCGGACGACTACCCGAACGGCAAGCCCAGCCTCGACGTGACCTGGACGAAGTACGGCGCCACCTACAAGCTCGGGGACTTCACCGCGCCGGTGACCGCCACCAGCCACGGCGTGCAGAAGATCACCGTCACCAACAAGGGCCGGGAGACCTGGCCCAAGGGCGGCGGCTACAAGCTGCGTTACAACCTGTTCAACTCCGCGGGCAAGGAGATCACCGACAGCGCGAAGATCGCGTACACGGAGATGCCGAAGGCGGTCTCGCCCGGCGAGAGCGTCACACTGGACGCCAGGGTCGCCCCGCTGGACCCCGCCAAGTACACCGTGCAGTGGACGATGACGGACTACGGCGTGAGCCGGTTCACCACGGCAGGGGTGCCCGGCCCCGCGGTGAAGATCGCCTCGGTGAACATTCCGCCGCAGCTGACCGCCGAGTCGCCGGGCAGCGGCATCACGGCCGACTCGCTCACCCCCACCCTGTGGGCCAAGGGCACGGACGCGGACCACTACCCCAAGTCGGCGCTGCAGTACACGTTCGAGGTGTGCGAGGTGGCGGGCAGCAGCCTCCGCAAGAACTGCCGCAAGGGCACCCGCAGTACGGAGCAGCAGTGGGCGGTCCCCGACGGCTGGTTGTCGTGGGGGAAGACGTACGCCTGGTACGCGTATGTGTACGACGGGGACGCCACCTCGGCCCGCCCCGGGGCGGCGCTGCTGACCACGCAGGTGCCGCAGCCGACCGTGACCGGCCACCTCGGTGGCGCGGACGGCGGCAAGGAGATCGGCACCCGTGCGGGCAACTACGTCACGGCGGCCACCGACGCGGCCGTCACCACGGTCGGTCCTGAGCTGTCGGTCACCCGCACCTACAACTCGCTCGACCCGCGCTCCGGCGGCGCGTTCGGCACGGGATGGTCGACCCGCTGGGACATGAAGGTGCGCGAGGAGCGGGCCGCCTCGACCGCGTTGGTGACGCTCGCCGACGGGTCCCAGGTGCGGTTCGGACGCAACGCCGACGGCACCTATACCGGTCCCTCGGAAGCGGCCCTCACGCTCGCACGCGAGGCGGCGGGCTGGACACTGCGGGAACGTTCCGGCACCACGTACCACTTCACGGCCAGCGGTGTCCTGACACAGATCAAGGATGCGGCAGGACGCGTCCAGTCGGTGACCCGGGAGTCCGAGGACGGCGGCCCGGTCAAGAAGGTGACGGACCGGACGTCCGGCCGCTCGCTGAGCTTCACCTGGTCCGGCGGCCATGTCGCCTCGGTCTCGACGAGCCCCGTCGCCCCGGACAAGCCCGGCCTGACCTGGAAGTACACCTACGACGGCGACCGCCTGACGAAGGCGTGCCCGCCCTCGTCGGACACCAAGTGCACGCTGTACGCATACGGTGACGGCTCGGTCTACCGCAGCGGAGTCCTGGATGCCGCCCCGTCGTCGTACTGGCGCCTCGGCGAGAGCGAGGGCTCCGCGGCGGCGAGTGAGGCGGCTTCGCACACCGGCCTGAACGAGGCCGTCTACCGGGACGTCCAGCTGGGCGGCGGCTCGGCGATCGGGGGCACGACGGACACCTCCGCAGGCTTCGACGGCACCGACTCCGTCGTCGAACTGCCCGCGGACACCCTCAAGGCCGCCGCCTACCCGACGATCGAGCTCTGGTTCAAGACCAAGACCCCCTCGGGCGTCCTCGTCGGCTTCCAGGACGCCGAACTGGGCGACAAGCCCACCTCCTACCGGCCGGTCCTGAACATCGACCCGAACGGCAAGCTGCGCGGCGAGTTCCGCCGGGCCGGGGTCACCGGCGCGAGCGGCCCCATCACCTCGCCCGGCAAGGTGACCGACAACGCCTGGCACCACGCCGTGCTGACCGCCTCGGCCACCGGGCAGACGCTCTACCTGGACGGCAAGAAGGCCGGCTCGATCGACGGTGCGGTGTCCGAGCAGTCCCGCGACTACGCCTACCTCGGCGCCGGTTACGCCAGTGCGAGCTGGATGGGCGCCGGCACGGGGGAGTACCGCTTCACCGGCCAGCTGGACGAGGTGGCGGTCTACGGCCACCCGGTCGACGCCGCGACCGTCGCCGAGCACTACGCGGCCCGCGCCGCGATCGGCCAGGTCAAGAAGGTGACCCTGCCTTCCGGCCGCGTGCACGCCACTGCCACGTACGACCCGGCCAGTGGACGGCTGACGGAGCACACCGACGACAACGGCGGCGCGTGGAAGGTCTCGGCGCCCTCGTACTCGACCTCCTCGTCCTCGTACGCGAAGACCATCCAGCGCAGCGGCCCCACCGGATACTGGCGCCTGGGCGAACGGAGCGGGGCCACGGCGGCCAGCCCGCTCGGCGACGGCCTGGACGGCAGCTACCTGGACGGTGTCCGCCTGGGCAGCGCGGGCATCTTCGCCGACGGCGACGACACCGCCGCGAGCTTCACCGGCGACGGCGCCATGGAGGTCCCCGCGGAGTCCCTGGGCACCGGCACCTCCCTGTCCGTGGAGCTGTGGTTCAAGACCACGGATCCGGGCGTGCTGGCCACCCACCAGAACGCGGAGTTCGGCGACACCCCGACCGGCTGGCGGCCCATGCTGCTGATCGACTCCGACGGCAAGCTGCGCGGCAAGTTCACGCCGAGCGCGAACAGCATCTCGTCCCGGCAGACCGTGACCGACAACAAGTGGCATCACGTCCTGCTGACGGGCAACGAAGGCGCTCAGGCGCTCTTCGTGGACGGCGCCTACCAGGGCAGGTCGGCCAGTGGCGTCGAGAAGCTGCGCCACCCGCACGTCCTCATCGGTGGTGGCTATGCCTCCAGCGGCTGGGACGGCAAGGAATCCGGCTACCGCAACTTCACCGGCCAGATCGACGAGGTCGCCTTCTACGACAAGCCGCTGGTGCGGTTCGTGAAGATCAACAATTCCTGGACCTACATCCCGGCGATGGCCGCACTGCCCGGTCACACGGATACGGCCAACCAGCACATCCAGGCCCGTACTTCGCGCATCGAGGGAACAGGCGGCCAGTATCAGGGGGTGGCCGTCGCGGATGCCCCCGCCGCGTACTGGCGGCTGGGCGAGAGCACCGGCACCACGCTGCGCAGCGAGGTCGGCGGCCCGGACACGACCGCGACCTTCCATCGCGACGAGGGCACCGTCTTCCAGTCGAAGCTGGACACGACCGGAGTCTTCGGCCCCGGTGACAACCGCGCGGCGCACCTGGGCAGCAGCGGTCACATCGAGCTGCCCGGCTCAACGCTCGCCGGTACGACCGACATCTCCGTGGAGCTGTGGTTCCGTACCTCCAGCCACTCCGCCGTACTGACGGGTTTCCAGGACGCGAAGCTCGGCGAGAAGCCCACCTCGTACCGGCCGGTGCTGAACATCGACGCGGCGGGCAAGCTGCGCGGCGAGTTCCGCCAGCAGGGAGTCACCGGAGCCCAGGGGCCGATCACCTCCAAGGAGGCGGTGACGGACGGCGCATGGCACCATGCCGTCCTCAGCGGTGACTCCAAGGGCCAGACCCTGTACCTGGACGGAGCCCAGGTCGGTTCGATCAACGGGCCCATCTCCGACCAGTCCCGCGCCCACGCCTACATAGGCGGCGGATACGCGAACTCCGGCTGGATGGGCCTGCCCGCGGACACCTACTACTTCCAGGGCGACGTCGACGAAGTGGCCCTGTACCGCGGCAAGCTGACCGCCGACCAGGTCTCCGCGCACTACCGGGCGCAGGCCGAAAGCGTCGACTCCGGTCTGACGGCGACGGTGACGGTCACCGACCCGAAGCAGCGGACCAGCAGCACCAGCTACGACGCGCTGCGGGGCCAGCGCGTGGTCTCGCGCACCGACGCGACCGGCGCGGTCACGGGCTACGCCTACGACAACGGCGGCAACCTGCACACCGTCACCGACCCCAACGGGCACGCCACCGTCACCGGACACGACGCGCGGGGCAACGTCGTCTCGACGACGACCTGCCGGGACGCCGACTCCTGCTGGACGGACTTCCGCTCCTACTACCTCAACAAGAGCGACCCGCTCGACCCGCGCAACGACAAGCCGCTCACCTACCGCGACCAGCGGTCGAAGGACCACAAGGACGACCGCTACCGCACCGAGCACACCTACAACGCACAGGGCCTGCTCACCACCACGACGCGACCGGACAACAGCACCGCGGACATCACGTACACCAAGGGGAGCGAGAGCGCGGTGGGCGGCGGCACCACACCGGCCGGCCTCGTCGCCGCGCAGACCACGCCGGGCGGCGCGAGCACCAAGAACCGCTACTTCGCCAACGGTGACCTCGCCGAGGTGACCTCGCCGTCCGGCCTCGTCACCACGTACACCTACGACGGATTGGGCCGGAAGGCGTCCGAGACCCAGGTCTCCGACACCTACCCGAGCGGGGTGACCACCACCTACGGCTACGACGAGTCCTCACACGTCGTCACCGAGACCGGCGGGGGCGTGAAGAACGAGATCACCGGGGCCACCCACACCGCCAGGACCACGCGCGCCTACGACGAGGACGGCAACCTGCTGACCGAGTCGACCAAGGACACCACCGGCGGCGACACCGAACGCAGCACCGCCTACCACTACAACGAGCACGGCCTGAACGACACCGTCACCGACGCCGAGCAGAACACCACCCGGCTCGAACACGACGAACTGGGCCGCGTCGACGGCATGACCGACGCGGCGGGCACGCACTTCACGTACACCTACACGCCACGCGGCCAGCACGCCTCGACCGTCGTCGACGACTGGACGGGCGATCCCTCCGGTGCCACCCGGGACCTGGTCGTGGTCTCCAACGCCTACGACCCGGCCGGCCGCCTTGCCTCCAGCACGGACGCGATGGGCGCCACCACCGCGTACACCTACTACGACGACGGCCTCGCGGCCACCACCACGGCCAAGCAGGTCACACAGGCCGACGGCACCCGGCACGACATCGTCCTGGAGAACAACACCTACGACTCGGCGGGCAACCTGACCCAGCAGGTCACCGGAGGCGGCGCGACCACACGCACCTTCGCCGTGGACACCCTGGGCCGTACCACCCGCAGCGTCCTCGACCCGGGCGGCCTCGACCGCGTGACCACCGTCGGATACGACGCGGACGACCGGATCGACGAACAGACCCAGACCATCAGCGGCAAGACGAAACTGACCACGACCTCGGAGTACGACGCCGCGGGCAACCCCAAGAAGCAGACCGTCACCGACGGAACGAGCACGCACACCACCACCCACACCTACGACAACCGCGGCATGCTGCTCACCACCGTGAGCCCGCGCGGCAACGTCACCGGCGCCGACCCCGCCGCCCACACCACCACCTATCGGTACGACGAGTTGGGCCACGTGGTCCAGCAGACCTCGCCCAAGGTCCAGGCCGAGGAGAACGGCGACGCCGCCACCGCGGTGCGACCGGTCACCCGCACCGGCTACAACACCTTCGGTGAGGCCACCGAGACCAAGGACCCGCGCGGCCACGTGACCCGCACCGAGGTCGACGGGCTCGGCCGCGCGGCCGCGGTCACGCTGCCCGGCTACACCCCGCCGGGCAGTGACACAAAGATCACTGCGACCACCCGCACCACCTACACCCCCCTCGGTCTTCCGCAGACGGTGACCGATCCGCTCGGCCGCGTCACGCGCTACGGCTACGACCAGCTCGGGCAGCAGACCAGCAGGACCGACCCGGTGCCGGACGCCGCCACGGCCGCGGCCCAACGGGACGCAAGCCCGGGGCTGGTGACGGGCCCGGCCTCCGGAGTCGACGGCGGCGGCGTGACCCGCTCCGCATGGACACCCACCGGGCGCCGCCTCTCGGTCACCGATCCGACCGGAGCCAGGACCGACGCCACCTACGACGAGCTCGGCCGTCAGCTGACGACCACCACCGTCGAGCGCCATCCGGCCGTGCAGAACCTGACCACCCACTACGCCTGGGACGACGCGAGTCGGCAGACCACGTCGACCACACCCGCGGGACGCACCACCACCGCGGCCCACAACCCGGCCGGTGACCTCACGTCCGTCTCCGACCCGGCGGGCACCACGCGGTTCGGCTACGACGGCCTGGGCCGCCGCACCGAGACCACGGACGCGACCCAGCGCAGGAGCACGGTCACGTACGACGCCCTGGGCCATGTCACCGGCACGGCCGACTACGGCACCGGGAAGGACCGACTGCGCTCCACGTCCGCCGAGTTCGACGCCGACGGCAACCAGACGTCGGCGACGAACGCGACGCAGGCCCGCACCACGTACACGTACGACGCGCTGGGCCGGATGACCGGACAGGTCGAACCCGTCTCCGACACGACGTCGATCACCACGACGTTCGGCTACGACGCGGCGGGCCACCGCACGCGCCTGACGGACGGTCGGCACAACTCCACGACCTACACCTTCAACCCCTGGGGACTGCCCGAATCGACCGTCGAACCGGCCACCGCCGCCCACCCGGACGCCGCCGACCGCACCTGGACCACGTCGTACGACAAGGCAGGACAGGACGTCCTCCAGACGCTGCCCGGCGGCGTCAAGCGGGAGCGCACCTATGACGGCCTCGGCCGTCTGACCCACGAGACCGGCTCCGGCGCGGAAGCGGCGACCACGGACCGCACCCTGGCGTACGACCTGGCCGGACGCATCACCAGCACCGGCGGGGTACTGGACCAGAACACCTACACGTACAATGACCGCGGCCAGCTCCTGACCGCGAACGGCCCCGGCGGCAAGGCGAGTTACACCTACGACGCCGACGGAAACATGACGCACCGCGCCACCGCGGCGGGCGACACCGACTACGGCTACGACAGCGCCGGGCGCCTCGACTGGGCCTGGGACGAACTGACCGGCAACGACATCTGGTACGACTTCGACGCTGCCGGGCGGCCCGAACTGGAGCGGTACACCGTCAAGCCCGAGGGCTCGGCACCCCGCACCGAATCGACGCGCCGCACCTACCAGTACGACGGCCTCGGCCGACTGGCGAGCGACAAGGTCACCCAGCCCGACGGCACCGGAACCATCGCGTCGACCGCCTACGACTACGACGCCGACGACCGCCTGACGTCCAAGAAGACCACCGGCACCGCAGGCGCCGGAGACAACGGCTACACCTATGACGACGCCGGACGCCTGACCTCGTGGACCCACGGCGGCACTACCACGGACTACGCGTGGGACGCGGCCGGCAACCGCACCAAGGCCGGGAGGGTCACCGCGGACTTCGATGCCCGCAACCGCCAACTCGCCCAAGGATCATCGGCCTTCACCTACACCCCGCGCGGCACCCTCGCCTCTGTCGACGACGGCAGCGGCACCCCGCGCACACTCGCCTTCGACGCCTTCGAACGCAAGATCACTGACGGCGATGCGGCCTACACCTACGACTCCCTCGACCGGGTCCGGACCCGCGGCAAGACGGCCTTCACCTACGACGGAGGCTCCAACAACCTCGCCACCGACGGCACGACCCACTACAGCCGCACACCGGACGGCACCCTGCTGTCCTCGGCCACCGGCACCACCAAGCAGTGGGCACTGACCGACCAGCACACCGACCTCGTCGCGGGCCTCACCCCCGACGGCAAGCAGATCAGCAGCTCCACCGCGTACGACCCCTTCGGCACCGAGACCACCACCGACGGCACCACCCCCGCCGTCGGCTACCAGTCCGGCTGGACCGACCCCGACACCGGCGACGTCAACATGGCCGCCCGCTGGTACCGGCCCGGCACCGGTTCCTTCGCGACACGGGACACCTGGCTGCTCGAAGCGCAGCCCTCGGTGCGGGGCAACCGGTACACCTACGGCCACGCGAGCCCGCTCAACGGGACCGACCCCACAGGGCACGACGTCTGGGACGCCATCGGCTGGGGAATCTCCGCCGCCACCAGGAGCCCGGCCGGAGTCTTCTGGAACACCTGGACCATGGGACACGACAGCATCGGCTCCAGCGACTGCACGAGCCGTTACGGCGTGGACTGCAACCAGTGGTTCCACCTGAACAGCGGCCTGCGTTCGTCGGTGAACAGCGCCGGGCGATGGGTGCAGGGCCAACTCCAGCAGGCCGGAGGGAAGTCGGGCCTCTTCAACTCGGGGTACAGCAGCAGCCGCAGCTACGGCCGTTCCTCTTCCGGCTACGGCCGTTCCTATGCGGGCTATGGCCGGACCTACGCCGGCTCCGGCTACGGGTACGGAGGAGCAGGTGCGGGCGGCGCGGCCGGGGGCTGCGGTGCCGGTTGCGTAGTGACACCGCCCAAGCCGCCGATCGACCAGAACCCCAACAACGGCCCCCACCCCAAGCCCGCCCCCACCCGCCCCGCGGCCAAGGCCGCCTGGACCGCGGCGACATGGACGGCAGGGCAGGGTGTGAGCACTACTGTCACGGCGCAGGCCATGCTGGACTTGGCGGGCGTTGCCCTCTTCGCTCCCTCAGCTGTGGAGAAGGAGTTGGTGCACCCTGTGCCGGCCGACAACCCGGGCGGCAAGAACAACGGGCGCACTCGGAACGACAGGAAGTGCGACACCGGCCCCGGTGTGAGTCCCACCGGCCATGCCGTCTACCTTCCTCGTGAGCGGTACTTCGACACCTTCGAGGGGCAGACCGAGTGCCGGGCCACCGGTGTGTACGGTCTCCTCGACAGCAGTGACTACAACAAGGGGCGCAAGGCCGCAGGAACGAACACCAATCAATCGACCCAGCCGCCCGGCATGCGTGAGATCGCGTCCCAGGGCCACGTACCTGCCAACGGTCACCTCATTCCCGCGGCGGCATCGGGGTCCGGGATCGATCTGCGGAACCTGGTGGCGGAATACGGCAGGACGAACACTCCCTACCTCAATCACGGTGTGGAGAGGGAGATCAGGGGAGCCGTCAAGTCCGGCAAGCACCTGGCGATTTCGGTGATCCCGCACTACGGAAACAGCGGCTCCGGAATTCCCACCGAAATCGAGTACAACTATGGGACTGTCGAGGACGGCAAGATGAAGCACTGTGTGATCGAGCAATCGCCGACCGGCGGCACCACCCGGGGCAGCGCAGACTGCCCGAGGCGGTGAGAGGGATGCCCGAGAACTATCTGGGCCGCGTACGCGGCATGCTCGGCGAGCCGCCCAAGCGGTATGCGGACGCCGCGGCCTGGCGCACGCTGGAGAGCGATCTCGAAGTCAGCCTGCCGGCGGACTTCAAGGAAATCGTCGACGACTATGCCCCGATCCAGATCAACGGCCATCTGTGGCTGCACCATCCGGCGACCGAACGCTGGAACCTGGGTGAGTGGATCCGGAGCACATCCGAAGCCTGGTCACAGATCGACTGGGACTCGGCTGAAGCCGACGGCGACCCCCGCATCCTTCTCGGGACCCCCGATCTGCTCTTCGGAACCGCGGCAGGGCTGATCCCGATCACCTCCACCGACAGGGGCGAGACCATCTTCTACGCCCCTCGGGGAGCGACGGGGAAGGGAGCACTCTTCATCGAGGACGGCGACGGCGAGTTCTTCGCGTACGCGATGGAGTTCGCGGAGTGGCTCTACCGATGGCTCATCGGCGAGGACATGACCGGCCCGGGAGGCAGCGCCTTCTACCCCGGCCCCGTGGCTCTGCAGGACCTTCCCATGACCCCGGACGACAGGCCGATGGAGCGGAGCGGGCCGGACCGCGGAATGTGAACACGGAACCACCAGGGCCCCTCGATCGCCGGTGTGATGAGGGGTGTCACCACGCCGACGACGAGAGGCCCTGTCCTCTCACGACCCCCGTGGACCAGGCCACTTCACGCCTGCGCGACAGGACGAAAGAGGTTCAGTACTTGTTCGGGTGCCCATCGCTTGGAGTTGTCACCGGGCTGTCGCCGCTGCCCCGCATACTTCTCGCGTGACGGCGACGGGACCAGCGCAGAGCCTGCCCACCGCTTAGCGCTGAGTGCCAGGAACCGTGCGCAGGAAGGCGTGTCGGTACTCGGTGGGAGTGGCACTGTGGGCCAGGTGCCGGTAGTCGCGCGGCGGCATGCCGTAGGCGGTGCGGAAGGCCCGGGTGAAGTCGGCGGCACGAGGAAAGCCCCATCGCGCGGCGATCGCGTGGATGGGATGTGCGCGCAGCATCGGGTCGGCCAGGTCCCGTCGGGCCGATTCCAGCCGCTTCTGGCGAATGAAGGCTGCCACCGTGGTGCCCTGGGCCTGGAAGAGGCGGTACAGGGACCGGAGCGAGATGTGGTGGGCCGCGGCGACGTGCTCCGGGGTGAGTCCGGCATCGTCCAGGCGCTGCTGGATGAAGTCCTGGATGCGCAGGAACTGGGCGCGGTGGTGGTCCTCGTCCGGGAGCGGGACGTCCAGACGGCGGGCCACGGTGTCGGCGAACAAGTCGCGCAGGGCCGTCGACAGCCGTGGGGCGTCCTGAGGGTGGAACTCGTGGGCGTTGCGGGTGACGTAGATCAGGAACTGGGACAGCAACGCGCCGAAGCCCTCGTCGGCCGGGATGCGCGCAGCCGTGAGCCGGGCGAGGGCGTCGTGGGGGAGGGGGATGAGGGGCGAGGGGATCTGCGCGATGACCAGTTCCACCGGCGCGTCCTGGGGCCTGCTCCAACCCTCGTAGGGAAGAGAGGAGTCGAAGTACGTCAAATCGCCTGTCCTGCACACGGTTTGGCGGTCCGCCTGGGCTATTCCCGGCGCCCCGCGCAAGGTGAGCGCGACCTGCAGGTGCTCAGGATCGCTGCGCCGGATCAACTTGGGGGTCCGGCAGGTGACCAGTGAGGGATAGGTCATGGACAAGATCTGTACCGGGCCGAGGGGCAGGACCAGTATCTTCGCCGAGAAGTCCGCCGCGTCCTGGCTTGCCATGACCGAGGGAATCAGCCCGGTGGCGGCCCGATCGTGCCACCAGGTGAAACGGTCGCCACGCGGTAAGTCATCCGTGCTCAGCCGCGTTGGGATCACGGCCCCTCCTGATGTTTTCACCGGTCGCCGAGCGGTGGTGCTGTCACCTTATGTCTGGCCCACTGCCCCGGAGACGGGTTGCGGAAGTTGCCCGAGCCGCGGCCGCCCCGCGAACGTTTCCGGCCGTGCCGAAGAGGTCACCCGCCGTGCAACTCCTCGCCCCCGTGGGGGAGATGGGGCGGCAGTAGTCATGTGGGGTGGGTTGTATCGGGCCATGGTGGGGCCGTCGGCTGCGGGCCGCATCGAGGGCTTCCGGATGTCGTGTGTCAGGCAGGCCGTGCGTGCGGGCTCGCGTTCCAGTTGGCAGGAGCTTGCCCGGGACACGGGGCTCCGGGGCGGTCAAGGCATGGCTCGGAGGAGCCTTGCCCCTTGGGTGGCGACGCTGTTGTCATGCCGTGGTCAATCCCGCACCACGGGGGATCGCTGTCGGCGAAGCACAGTGCGCCGGCCGTCGAGGGAGCATCAATGACATCACCGGCGGGAGCGCCACTCTCCAGGCCCATTCGGGAACTGCTCGGCAGGGAGCCCGACTACGGCTTCGGCGGTGACAACGTGAGCACCGCGACCGGGAACTACACCAAGCGCGTCACGGACCTGGGCTTTCCCGGCACCTTGCTCGGGCTCCTCGACTGGTCGCGCAGGTACAACTCGCTCGGCAGTTCCGACGGTCCGCTCGGGCGTGGCTGGACCACCTCGTTCAGCAGCCGCCTGGAGGAGAAGCAGGGCGGGGACGTCGAGTTCCACAACGGCGACGGCCGGGTGCTGCTCTTCACCCGGCAGCCGGACGGCGACTACCGACGCCCGCAGGACCTGGCGGCGGACCTCACCCAGGACGACGAAGGTGGCTGGACGCTGCGCACCAATGGCGGCGCCCGCTGGCTCTTCGACTCCGACGGGCGGCTGGAAGCCCGGGAGCGGGAGGGCCAGCGCGTCACCCTCGCCTACGGCGGCGAGGACCGACTGCAGCGCGTCGTGCACTCCCTCGGCCGACAGCTCGCGTTCTCCTACAACGGGGCCGGGCAGCTCACCAGGGTCGAGTCCGACGACGGGCGTGCGGTGACGTACGACCACGACGGCGACGGCAGACTCACCTCCGCCACCGGCCCCGCCGAAGGCGCGGCCACGCGCTATGCCTACACCGAGGACGGCAGGCTGAGCCGGGAGACGGACCCCGACGGCACCGTGATCGTGACCAATGTCTACGGCGACGAAGGCCGGGTCGTCCGCCAGGAGCACCCGGCGGGCAGCACGACTCGGTTCGCATACGACGCCGGTGCCACCACCGTCATCGCCGAGCCCTCCGGCGCCCGCAGCCTCCATCGCAGCAATGCCCAGGGCCGCCTTGTCGAGATGACCGACGCGCTCGAGCAGACCGCCACCTTCCGCTACGACGAGGACGGCCGGCTCGTCGCCAGCACCTCGCCGGGCGGCACGGAGGTGGCGCAGCGCTACGACGACCGCGGCAACCTGACGCGGTCCACCATCGCCGGTGAGCCGTCGACGTACAGCTACGACAGCCGCGACCGGCTCACCGGTGTGACGGACGCGGAGGGTACGACGACCCGGTACGCGTACACCGGTGACAGCCACGTTCCCTCCCGCATCACCGAGCCCGGCGACGCCGTCACCGAGCGGACCATCGAGAACGGACTCGTCAGCGTCTCGACCGACCCCGATAAACACACCACCCGCTACCACTACGGCGAGCGCGGCGAGCTCACCTCCGTCACCCACCCCGACGAGAAGGTCACCCGCTACACCTACGACCGCGCCGGGAACATCACCGAGGCGACGCTGCCCAGCGGCAGTGCGCTGCGCTGGACGTACGACGCCGCGGGGCGCAACACCTCGTACACCGGGCCGCTGGGTGAGGAGAGCCGCCAGGAGTGGTCGCCGGGCGGCCGGTTGCTGCGGCAGACCGATCCGGTCGGCGGGGAAACGACGTTCGGCTACGACGACGCGGGCCGGCAGACCTCCGTCACCGACGTCACGGGGAACACGACCACCCGTGAGTACGACGCCGAGGGCCACTTGGTGAAGACCACCGACCCGGAGGGCGGCGTCACCACCTACACGTACGACGCCCTCGGCCAGGTCGTCGGCTCCACCGACCCGGCCGGGATCGAGACTCACTACCGTTACGACGCGGACGGCCGCGGCACGGAGACGGAGGACCCGAACGGCGTGACCCGCACCGCGTTCGACGCCGTCGGCCGGATCACGTCCGTGACCACCCCGGAAGGCGGCACGACCCGCTACGGCCACGACCGGGCCGGCCGTCCGACCGGCGTCACCGACGCCGAAGGCGGCAGGTGGAAGATCGAGCACGACGCCGCCGGCAACCCGGTGCGCGTCCTCGACCCGACAGGTTCACTGGCCAAACAGCACTGGACACAGAGCGGCTATCTGGACGAACTCGTCGACCCCGCAGGCCAGTCGGCCAAGATTCGGCGGGACCGCCGCGGCCAGGTGGTCGAGGTCGAGGACCGCCAGGGCGGCATCACCCGCACCGCGTACGACTCCGACGGCCGCCCCATCGCCGTCACCACCCCGGCGGGGCTGACCACGCGCAGCGAGTACGACGCGTCCGGCCGGCTGATCGCCCGCACCGACCCGCGCGGCTGGGTGACCCGCTACGCGTACGACAAGGTCGGCCGGAAGACCGCGGAGACCAGTCCCTCGGGGATCACCATCCGCTACCGGTACGACCAGGCCGGCCGGCTGACGGCCGTCATCAACGGCGAGGGCAACCAGTCCCAGTACGGCTATGACCGGGCTGGCCGGCTCATCTCGGTCACCGACGAGAAGGGCGCCGTCACCCGCTACGAGCACGACAAGGCAGGCCGGGTTACCGCCGTCACCGACCCGCTCGGGCGCACAACCCGCCGTGAGTACGACCGGGCCGGGAACCTCAGCAGGATCATCGACCCGGACGGCAACGCCCAGCACTACAGCTACGACCGGGACAGCCGACTCACCCGCTGGCGGGCGGACGACGGCACCGAGGTGACGTACGCCTACGACAAGGCCGGGCGTCGCACCAGCATGACCGACGCCTCCGGCACCACCCGCTTCGACCATGACAAGGTCGGCAACCTCACCCGCGTCACCGAGCCGGACGGCAGCGTGATCAAGGCCGGTTACAGCAAAGCCGGACACCTGTCGCGGCTCGGCTACCCCGACGGCCTCCAGGTCGACTACCGGCACAACCCCAACGGCCGGCTCATCGCGATGAAGGACTCGCGGGCCGGCAGCGCACAGTACGCACTCGACCCGGACGGGCGGCTGCTCACCGAGCAGCTGCCGGAGCGGATGGCGCGCCGGTACGCCTACGACCAGGACCGGCTGCGGCAGTACGAGGTGGTCCAGGACGGCCGGCCGGTGGCACGCACCGACCTCACCCGCGACCCGGACGGCCGGATCCTCACCCAGCGGGACACCAGCCCGGTCGCGAGCACGTTCAGGTCCTTCCGCTACGACCGGCTCGGGCAGCTGGTCGCCGGACGGTGCTGGGACATGAACCCCTGGCCCTGGCAGTCGCCCGGGCACCACCCGGAGCCCACCGTCCACCAGCCGAACGACAGCCACGGCCCGTGGACGGAAAACCGCCGCGGCGCCCTGGACTTCACCTACGACGCGGTGGGCAACCGCACAGTGATGTGCCACGGCGACCGCGAGACGCACTATCGCTACGACGACGCCGACCAGCTGGTCTCCTCGCGGTCGCACGGCCTGCACACGCGCTACGCGTACGACGGCTCCGGCCGGCTCACCGAGATCTGCACCGGCGACTGCCACAAGCGCATCACGTACGACGGCTTCGGCCGGCCGGTCAGGTCGGTCACCGACGACGGGGCGCCGGAGGAGGAGACCGAGGCCACCTACAACGGCGACGGGCTGCTCACCCGCTTGGTGATCACCCACACCGACCGGCGGCGCGACGAGGTGCGCTCGGCGTCCGTCCGCTACTGGTGGAGCCCGGAGAAGATCCCGCAGATCCTCAGCCAGCGCGCCGACCCGGAGCTGGCCGACACCGAACGCGGCCACCCGAGCCCGTTCAACGCGGACTTCAGCTACGGATACGGCCGCACCTTCGCCACGTGGCAGGGCGGAAGCGAGAACTTCCACCGGGACATACACGGTTCGACGATCCGCACGCCCCGGACGCGTGCATGGGCGCAGGCCGAGCGCTACGGGCTCTTCGGGGAGCCCGGCGGCGACGGCCATGGGCATCCCGGGCACTGCTGCCGGACGCATTGGCATCATGGCGGCCACGGAGGTGACGAGTCCTGCGAAGGCCGTCACGACGGGCACGAGCCGGGGCGTGGCGAAGGCCGTCACGATCGGCACGAACCCGGTCATGGCGAAGGCCATCACGGCGGGCACGAACCGGGGCATGGCGACGATCACGACAGGCGCCAACCCGGTCATGGCGACGATCACGACGGCCACGACCACTGCGGGTGCGGACACGCGCGGTTGCCCGCCCCGAAGCTCCCGCGCTTCGGCTACCGGGGTGAGCAGGCGCTGGGCGGCACCCTCAACCTCCGGAACCGGCTGTACTACACCGGACTCGGCCGCTACACCTCCCGTGACCCGGTCACCAGTGAGCACGCGGGCCCGGGCGGCGCCGAGAACCCGTACACGTACACCCGCAACGACCCGCTGAACCGCACCGACCCGCGCGGTCTGCTCTCAAGCCCGGGGGCGGCCCTTCAGGTCAGCGCCTGGGCGGCGCTGGCCGGTGGCACGGCGGTGGAGAGCGCCGTCGCCCAGCGGCGGCAGAGCTCGCACCAGCAGGTCTACGGGTTCGTCGGCCAGCTCGCGGCCGGTCCCGGCATCAACTACCGCTGGGCACACGATCAGGCCCAGCACGTTGCCGCCGGAGTGCTGCGCACCCAGGTGACCGGCGGAACCATCCGCGAGACGGTGACCCTCCCCGGCGGCAGCTTCAAGCGACCGGACGAGCGCTACCCGAAGAACCCCGATCCCAGCGACAACGCGGGCGAGATCGACATCCTGCACGAGAACACGGGCACCAAGACCGCGGGTATCTGGGATGTCAAGGCACTGGGGCAGACGATCGGGTCCAAAGGGGTCCTGGCCAAAGCCCAAGTGCTCCACTACAGCGAGCGGTTCAAGCAGTGGAAGGACGCACAGGGCGACCCGGGCTGGACGGCGGGGCCAGGCGGGCCCATGACCGGGGTGTGGCCCGTGCCCGGAACGGGCAACGTGGTCCATTCCTCGGGAAATCAGGACGGCATCATCACTTACGAGGATGAACGCGGCAAACCGCCGACGCCGCCGCCCGTGCCTGTGCCCGTACCGGAGCAGAAGCCGCAGGAGAAGCCCCGGCCTTGGTGGGATCCGCGGGGCTGGAAGCCGCCCTGGGAGTGGGACTTGCCGTGGAAGGACATCCTGGTGTGGGGCGGGATCGTGCTGGGCGCAGCCGCGCTCATCGCGCTCGCCGTCATCCTGCTCCCGGTGGAGGCCGTCGTCGCTGCCGTCGCGGCCGCTGTCGCGGCCGTCTCGCTCGCCCTGGCGGTGGCGAGCCCCGCCACCGCAGCAGAGCCACGCCCGAACGACTGCCAAGTCTGCTGATCGCCCGGCGCTAGCCTCGCGTCATGACGTTCACCATGCAACAGCTGCCCGGCGGCCTGCCGCCGGGCCGGCTGATCGTCCCCGACCCCCAGTACTCGTGGCCCGGCACGGCACTCCCGACGGACCCGGTGCTGTGGATCTCCGACGAGCCCTCGCCCCCGGCAGAAGCCGGCCGGTGGTGGGGCGAGTTGCTGCGGCGGCATCGCGAGACCGGGTTGTGGCCCTTGCTGCTCGGCACGCTGCCGGCCTCCGGCGACGCCGTACTGCGCCCGTGGCACAACGGCGAACTGAAACCCACCTCGTCCGCCGCGGTGGACGAGGTGGACCTCGCCGCGATCTGTGCCGATGGCTGGGAGGAGCTGTGGGAGGGCGGGCAGCCGCCGTATCCGGCGTGGCCGGGGATGGCCCCGGGAGCGTCGCCGACGGGCGACCCCGACGACCAGGCCCTGGCGCTGACCGGCAGCAGCGAAGGCGTAACCGCGGTATGCGCAGGCAGCGGTGACGGCCCGTATCTCGGCCTGACCGCCGCCACGGACAGCGCCGCCGCGATCATGGCATGCGGCTGGCAGCCGGAAATCGGCTCCGACGCCGTCGCAGCGATGGTCCGCACCTGGGACCGGCGCTTCGGCGTGCGACTGTGTTCGCTCGGCTTCCAGGCCATCGGCCTGTCGGTCGGCCGGCCACCGCGCACTCCCGGCCACGCCCGCCAAGTCGCCGCGGAGCACGTGGCTTTCTGCCCGGAAATCATGGAGTTCGGCGACTTCGACGCGTACGCGGCCGCTCTCGTGGATGCGCCGGTGTGGACGTTCCAGTGGTACTGATCCTGGCTACAGCCGTACTCGTGCGCTTCTTACGCCTCTCAGGACCCTGACCCGCCACGAACCCCCGACTGTCCGTCCGTGTAACTCATGTGCTGATACCGCCACTTGACCAGGCCCGTGCTCTCCGGCCACGCCGATCGCCCGAAATGCCACATGCGTCGACTGGACGGCATCTGCACCGCGGCTCCCGGCATCTTTGACGACGCCTATATTTCCTGATCTCCCAGGCGCAGAGAGTGCAAGAGGACGGCAGAGATGCGCCATCGGGCCTCAGATGGTGACCCCACCCTCGCACTGGTCCGCGACCAGGGCCTGAACTGGCTGTTCTTCGCCAACGACACCTACCACGCGAACCGCTTCGAACCCGCGCCCAGTGCCTGGAGCGGCAACCGGTGGGACGAGACGCTGGCACAGCAGTGGCGTGCGTGGTGGAAAATACTGTGGCTCGAGACCATCCACCCATCCGATGAGCGAGTGTCGCAGCCTGGCCGCAGGCTCGGCTGCGATGCTCCGTCCTTCGACTCCTTCAACTCCTTGACGACACGGGCCGACAGCACGGCGCTCCAGGCCCGCTGCCAGCTCCGGTGGGAGCCGTTCCTGCACTGGTGGAACACCGACGGAGCCAAACAGGCGCTCTCCGAACTCACCCTCTCCGCCTCCGCGACCGCCGAGAACACGCGGTCAGCCCTGCCCCCCCGCGACGGAGGTGTCCCTCTATATTCTGGGCCTCTCGGCCACGCACAGCTTCGGCTTCCATCGCCGACGCCTCCCCACCCGCACCCTGATCGCCGCCGGCGTCACCGCGGGCCTGCTCCGCGACACGACCAATTTCGCCCGCTGGTCCGAAATCCTCACCCGTCACGGCTCGTAGGCAACAGTCGTTGCGGACCACGTTCGCGATCTTGAGCCCACGAGCAGCCCATGGCAGGCTCATGCCGCATGATCGATGAATTCGCGAAGGACACCCTGCACGGGAGACTCCGGCGGGACCGCGAGGCGCTGCTCTGGAAACTCGATGGCCTGTCCGAGTACGACGCCCGCCGACCTTTGACAGCGACCGGGACCAACCTCCTCGGCCTGGTCAAGCATGTGGCCACCGTCGAGGCCAGGTACTTCGGCGAGGTCTTCGGCCGCCCTTCCCCGGAATCGCTGCCCCGGTGGCAGGACTACGACGGCTACGATCAGTGGGCGACCGAGGACGAGACCCGCGATCAGATCGTCGGGTTCTGCCGGCGCACGTGGGAACACTCGGACGCGACGATCAACGAGCTTCCCCTCGACGCCCCCGGCCACGTGCCGTGGTGGCCGGAGCCTTCTCCCAACACGAACCTGTTCGCCGTCCTGGTCCATGTCCTCGGCGAGTCCAACCGGCATGCCGGGCACGCCGACATCCTGCGCGAGGGCCTCGACGGCCGGACCGGTGTGCGCCCCGAATACGAGCAGCAGATCGACGAGGAAGCCCGCGCGGCCTACCGCGCGAAGATCGAGCAGGCCGCCAGGTCGGCCGCACCCATCAAGGCTTAGAGGCTGTCTCACGCCGGTCCCGCCGGGGACCACGGCGGCGCCGAAAGCGGCTGCGTCCCAGCTCAGGGGCTGGGCGACAGCAGAGGACCCCGGCGAACGCATCGCCGGGGTCCTCCGCTGTGTCGCTGTGCCGCTGTGTCGCTGTGTTGCGCGGAATCAGAAGGCGGGCGCCCTCGGCACACAGGGAGCCGCCGGGGCCGAGGGGTCCAGGGCCCGTTTGACCAGTCCGATCGCACGCGGGCTGTACGACATGCTCAGATGGGCGGAGAAGTCGACGAAGCAGCCGTCCTGCAAGGTGATGTTGTGCACCGTCGCTCCGGGGCCCGCCGTCATGAACGTGCTCTGCCAGGGGGTGGTGATTTCGTCGTACTTCGTGCCGATCACGGTGTAGTCGACCCCGGGAACGGTGTCCCCGTCGGCGTTGAGCTCCTTGATGAAGTCGGATTTCCAGTACTGCTGGATGCCCGCTTTCCCGAGGGGCTTCTCCCCGGATTCCAGGATGTTGAGCGCGTCGGCGAGGGTCTCGATGCCGCTCATGGTGGTGCCGTGGTTGGTCGCGCCGAGTTGGACGATTTTCTTGACCTTGTTCTTCGCGGGGTCGGCCGGGTTCGCGCCTCCGTCGGCCTTGAGATACCAGCGGGCCAGGGTCCCGCCCTGGGAGTGGCCGACGAGGTCGACCTGGCCGGAGCCGCTGGCGGCGAGCACCTTGTCCACGAAGGCGGCGAGCTCCTTGGAGGACTTCTTGATGTCTCCGTAACCCTTGACGGTGGGAGCGAGAGCCACTCCGGCGTCGTCGGTGTCGCCGAAGTCGAGGGCGTAGACGCAGTAGCCCTGGGCCTTCAACTCGGGGGACATCCGGGACCAGTTGTTGTAGCGGTTCTCGTAGGTGCCGTGCACCAGGACGACCGGACGCGGGTGGGCGGCGCTGGGGCGGCAGTTCCAGTCGTTGGCGCCCGGCGGATCGATGTCGAGGTGGGCGATGGAATGGAACATGGCGGGAAGGAAGTTGTCCTGCTGAGGGCCGGTCTTCGCTGCCGCGGACGTGGAGGTGGCGAAGACTGTCGCTGCTGCGGCGGCGCAGACGGCGGTGACGTATCTGGGTATGTGCAAGACGGCTCCTGAGAGGTGTGGGGCTCGGGCCATGTGCGATGTTGCGCATGAGTGCCGACAGAGGAGGGAACCTCGGGTGAACTCCACCGACGTCCCTATCGGATGACGCACCGTCAGGATCCCGGCCTGGTGCCGCCCGTGGCGGTCTCACCCAGGAGCTGCTGGATTCGCTCGTCGTCCACGTCGCCCAGCAGCGGCTCGTCGGCACTCAACATGGCCGCGACGCTACCGACCCACCCGTCACCACCGCACCGTTTCCCCGAGATCAGCCCAGATCAGCGGTGCCGCACGGCTTGGCGTTGTTCTTCCGCGAGAACTGCCGGAGCCAGGACCCGCCCCGCCGCGACACCCCGCCCTGGGGCAGCCTCCACGGCGTCATGTACGCGCTCTGACCGGCATGACTATGAGCGCAGTCGTGACAGGGGATAGGTCGGCAGGTCGGGCCTTGTCAGGACGTGGTACCCCGGCCCGCCGTTGTCCAGGAGCTTGCTGTCGCTGCGCCCCTCGGCGACCCAGTTCACGCGAACGGTGAAGCGCACATCCCGGCCGCCGGGGCTCAGGAGCAGGCCAAGCTGTTCCGGGTCGTTGTCAGAGACCTTCAGAGGGAAATCAACGGTCGTGCCGTCCGCGGACTCACGCGGCCGCACCGACGCCGGCGTGGCCGCGAGGTCTACGTCGAAGTCGCGCGTCTCCATAGCGCCACCGCACGGATTGTCTTCCACGATGACCACTCCGGACTTGGGCAGTGCCGCACGGGACAGCGCTGTGACCTCGACGCCTGTGATCACGACGGCTTGGGAAGTCTTCGCCTGGATGGTCAGGTAGAGGCCCGGGGGAAAGTTGCCGCCGTCGTCGACCGGCGTGTCCAGGCCGCCCGCACGAGCGGGGTTCTTTCGTAGCTCTCCGGGCGAGGCATCGACGTACCAGGGGCCGCATCCGTCGCCTATTCGGGCGTGCACTGTCACGTTGGGTTGCTCACCGAGCCGCGCCGCCAACCAGTCCCATCCGCCGAGCAACGCGGCGGAGATCAGGCTGGCGAGTACGGCGAAGCAGAGGGCGATCCACTGGGCTCGGTGCCGCCCTTGTGAGGGCCTTGAAGGAGGGTGAGGCGGCACCGGCGGTGGCCCCGGCGGTGGCCCCGCTGGGGGGTGCGGCGGCCGAGGGGGCGGAGCGCCTGCACGTCCTGCCATCGCTGCCCTCCCCCTGGGGCCCTGAATCCTCGCGCGGCGCGGTGCCGTCACGGCGGCGCTGGGCGCGTCCATGCCGGTTCACAAATTCTCAACCTGTGAGGAACGCTTGACAAGCGCCGCCCCCGCCCTCATCCGCGACCTGCGCACCGACCAGGTCCGCGAAAAAGGGAGTTCGGCCCCGGCCAGGGTGAGCGACGCAGCCTGTCCGATACCGCCGCCTGATCATTTTCAGGCGGCTCGGCTGACGTCCAGCCGTTCGGCCGACGGTTCGTATCCCGCGGCCCTGTAGGTGGCGACGGCGGCAGCGTTCGAGGTCGGGGTGCTGACGAGTGCGCTTGATGCGCCCAGTTCACGCAGTGCTGCCGCGGCGGCGATGCTGATCGCCGTCCCGTGGCCGTGGCCGCGATGGTCGGCGTGCACGCCCACCGGCTCCAGGAGGCCGGGCTTGCCGGGCCCGGCCGACCAGACCGTCGCCGCGGCCACCGCGTTGTCCTGGTCGTCGTAGCCGATCAGGCAGCGGGCGTCGGCGTAGACCGGCCCGGCCGCGAGGACGTGCCAGATCTCCTCGGTGAACCTCGGGCTGCCGAACGCCGAGCGGTGCACCGCGGTCCGCACCCCCGCCGTCTCCGGACCGGCCACCTCGATCCGCAGGCCGGAGTCCTTCACCGGCGCGGAGAGGTCGTGGCGCAGCGGCGTCCACGGCTCGTCCAGATGCCAGCCCGCCTCCAGGAGGACCTCGCGGAGCAGGGCGCCGTCGGGGATTTCGAGGCCGACTTTCCCGGGTGGCAGGACCCCGCGCTCCGGATCATCGAGGTCCGTCAGCAGTTGGCGCGCCAGATCGCCGTCCTGTCGCAGGTGCGGCGCGGTCGTCAGGCGCAGCACATCAGGGCCGTCCAGGTATCCGACGGCAATGATCCGTCCGTCCGCGCTCCAGGTGCGGACGTCCGCGGCCAGCCTCTCCGCGCCCAGCGCCCAGGCCCAGCCGAGGTCTCCCGGATGGAGTTGCAGCGGCGTGCGGTCGTCCTGCCATACGCGGAGGGCGTCCACGGCCCCGGTCAACCCGTCGACACCGGGCTCGTTCAGAACGATCGTCATGCCCCGCATCCCACACCATCGCGGCGAACAGCCGCACCTGGATTTACTCAGCTGGTTTTAGTCAGCCGGCCAGGCCGACAGGACACGCCCTAGGCGGTGAGCCGCAACCACGGTGTCGGGGGCCGTATGGACGCGTTGCTCATTGGGGCAGGGTCTGGGTGACACGCCACAGACGGCGGGGCAGTGCGCGTCGCCGGTGTGGCGCACGGTGTAGACGAAGATGCCGCCGGGCCGCAGGACCTGGCGGACCTCTCCGACCGCCGCGTGGATCTCCTTGGCGGACAGGGCCATGCACAACAGCATGTGCGCGAACACTGCGTCCGCCGATGCGCCCGTCATGCTCGCTGCGTCATCCCGTGGCGAGTCATCAGGCCGTGGACCGGCGAGTGCCGATCTCCGAGATGAGCGCCTCGACGCGCCTTTTGATCTCGTCACGGATCGGGCGGACGGTTTCGAGTCCCTCACCCGCGGGGTCGTCGAGCTGCCAGTCGAGGTAGGTCTTGCCGGGGAAGACCGGACACGCGTCGCCGCAGCCCATGGTGACGACGTAGTCGGATGCCCGAACTGCCTCGGTGGTCAGCACCTTGGGCTGCGCTCCGGTGATGTCGATGCCGACTTCGGCCATGGCCTCGATGGCGGCCGGGTTGACCTGGTCGGCGGGCAGGGATCCGGCGGAGCGGACGTCGATGTGGTCGCCTGCGAGGTGGGTGAGGAATCCGGCGGCCATCTGGGAGCGTCCGGCGTTGTGGACGCAGACGAACAGCACCGAGGGCTTGGCGAGGTCAGACATGGGCGGAGCCTTCTGGTGCGGCGGTTGGTGAGGCTGTCGGCGCGGGGGAGTTGGGGAAGTGGCGGCGCGCGGCGCGTGCCACGTGGACGAGGCCGATGAGGACGGGGACCTCGATGAGCGGGCCGACGACTCCGGCGAGGGCCTGCCCGCTGGTGGCGCCGAAGGTGGCGATGGCGACTGCGATGGCCAGCTCGAAGTTGTTGCCCGCGGCGGTGAATGCCAGCGTCGTGGCCTTCGGATGGTCGAGCCCGACTGCCTTGCCCAGGGCCATGGATCCGGCCCACATGAGCGCGAAGTACACCAGCAGTGGGAGCGCGATCCGGGCCACGTCGAGGGGCTGGGAGGTGATGGCGTCGCCCTGGAGCGCGAACAGTACGACGATGGTGAACAGCAGCCCGTACAGGGCGAACGGGCCGATGCGCGGGATCAGTTCGGTCTCGTACCAGGTGCGGCCCTTGGCCCGCTCGCCGAGGCGGCGGGTCAGGAATCCGGCGAGCAGTGGGATGCCGAGGAAGATCAGGACGCTGCGGGCGATCTCCCACACGGACACGTCCAGGGTGGTCTGCTCCAGGCCCAGCCAGCCGGGGAGCACGGACAGGTAGAACCAGCCGAGCAGACTGAACGTGAGGACCTGGAAGATCGAGTTGAGGGCGACCAGGACGGCGGCGGCCTCGCGGTCGCCGCAGGCGAGGTCGTTCCAGATGATCACCATGGCGATGCAGCGGGCGAGCCCGACGATGATCAGGCCGGTGCGGTACGCGGGCAGGTCCGGCAGGAAGGTCCACGCGAGGGCGAACATCAGTGCTGGGCCGAGCACCCAGTTCAGCACCAGGGACGGGATGAGCAGGCGGGGGTCGCGGGTGACGGCGTCGAGCCGGTCGTAGCGGACCTTGGCAAGGACCGGGTACATCATCACCAGGAGGCCGAGGGCGATCGGCAGTGAGACCCCAGTGACGGTGACCTTCGCCAGCGCGTCACCGAGGCCGGGTACGAGGCGGCCGAGACCGAGGCCGGCGGCCATCGCGACCAGGATCCACACTGCGAGGTAGCGGTCGGTGAAGGAGAGGCGTCCGGTCACGGGTCCGGTGGTGCTGTCGCTCACGAGGACGTCTCCGCGGGCGTGGGCTGTCCCGGGCGGGTGAGGATGCCGACGAGCTTGTCGGTCGTCTCCGGCCGCAGCCAGTAGTAGACCCAGGTGCCGCGCCGCTCGCAGTCGATGAGCCCGGCCTGCCGCAGCAGCTTGAGGTGGTGGGAGATCGTCGGCTGGGACAGGTCGAAGGCGGGAGTGAGGTCGCAGACGCAGATCTCGCCGCCCTCACGCGAGGCGATCATCGACAGCAGGCGGAGCCGCACCGGGTCGCCGAGTGCCTTGAACACCTTGGCCAGTTCCACGGCCTGCTCCTCGCCCAGCGGCGCGGTGAGCAGCCCCGGGCAGCACCCGTCGGCGCTGTCCTGGCCGAGCAGCACCAGTTCTTGTTTCGACATACCTCTATGTTGACGAACTTCGATTCAGGGCGCAAGGTTGCATCGATAACCATCGAAACAGCCCGTTCCGGCCCTCCGGCCCCGTCCCGCCCACCCAGGAGGCACTCCATGAGCGATCCGTCCACTGACCTGCGTGAGGCCGTCCGCGAGCGCTACGCGGCTGCCGCCGTCCAGGTCGCCGAGGGCGGCACCGCCTGTTGCGGCCCGCAGGCCATCGAGATCGACGACAACTTCGGTGCGACCCTGTACGCGGCCGACGAGCGCGATGCCCTCCCCGCCGAGGCCGTCGCCGCCTCTCTCGGCTGCGGCAACCCCACCGCGGTGGCCGACCTCCATGAGGGCGAGCGGGTTCTCGACCTCGGTTCCGGCGGCGGCATCGACGTCCTGCTCTCAGCCCGACGCGTCGGGGCGACCGGCAAGGCGTACGGACTGGACATGACCGAGGAGATGCTCGCGCTGGCGCTGGCCAATCAGCGGAAGGCCGGTGCCACCAACGTCGAGTTCCTCAAGGGCGCCATCGAGGCCATCCCGCTGCCCGCGAACACCATCGACGTCGTCATCTCCAACTGCGTCATCAACCTGTCGACGGACAAGCCCGCCGTGTTCGCCGAGATGTTCCGCGTCCTGGCCCCCGGCGGCCGCGTCGGCATCTCGGACGTGGTCGCCGACGACGTACTCGCCCCGGCCCAGCGCGCGGAGCGCGGCGACTACGTCGGCTGCATCGCCGGTGCGCTGTCCTTCGCCGAATACCGCGACGGCCTGGCAGCGGCCGGTTTCACGGACATCGAACTCATCGCCACCCACGCCGTCGCCGACGGCATGCACTCCGCCATCGTCCGAGCGGTCAAGCCCACGGCGGTTTCCGGCGCCGATGCCCAGGCGCCCACCGCCGTGGTGGCGAACACCGGCTCCTGCTGCGGTGGGAGCGGTTGCTGAAGCGGTTGGCTGCAGACGCCGACATCGGCCCCCCAGCCCCGGGAGCCGTCCTGAGCCCGTCCGGCCGGACGGTCAGACGCTCGGACTGGTCTGCGGCGGAGCTCCGTTCGGACTGCCGGTACGGCCGTGTTCCGAGGCGGCGAAGGCGCGGTTGACGAGCGGGCGTGCGGCCGTCGACTGGAGGGCGCGCATCGCCAGCGCGTTGACGCGGATGCCCAGCGCGGACTTGGGGGCCATGGACACGACCCGGCCGGGCGGGAGTTGCTGGGCCGAGGCGGTCCTGGGCCGCATCGTCCGCTCGAAGGCGGACAGCGCGGCGGGCACCCCGGAGGTGTCGCCGGGCGCACCGGCGGCCCGGAGCGCGGCCGTCAGTTCGGCGGCGCCGCGCAGGGCGAGGGCGGTGCCGAGGCCGCTGAGCGGGCTCGCGCACCAGGCGCTGTCGCCGAGCAGGACGGTCCGGCCGGTGTGCCAGCGCGGCATGTGCACCTGGTCGTAGGTGTCCAGGGCGAAGTCGTCGGCCTGCCGGGCGGCGGCGAGGAACTCGGGGGTGCGCCAGCCGACGCCGGCGAACGTCCGCTCCAGCAACGCGAATTGGGCTTCGCGGTCGCGCCGCGGGGGCAGCGTGCCGGCGGCGAAGGTCAGGCCGATCTCCTGCTCCCCGGGGTGGCCGGGGCGGGCTGCGACGCCTCGGCGGCCGGGCGCGTTGTGGATGAGGAACCAGCCGTCCAGCGGCGGCGTCCCGGGCTGTTCGGTGAGGGTGAACCAGGCGTGCGCCAGGCCGAGGGGTTTGCGGTAGCTCGCCTCAGGCCCGAACCGTAGCGCGCGGACCCGCGAGTGCGCGCCGTCGGAGCCGACCACCAGGTCGAACTTCTCCTCCGTGCCGCTGCGGAAGCGGGCGAGCACGCCCGTGCCGGTGTCCTCCAGGGCGTCCACGGTCTCGCCGAACCGGTGCGTCACGCCCGGCCCGGCCGCCTCGTGGAGGATCCGGGCGAGGTCGGTGCGCAGCAGTTCCTCTCGGGAGACGTAGCCGCGCCCGTCGAACGCCTCCACCGGCATCTCGGCGAGGCGCCGCCCCCGCGCGTCGATCCAGGCCGCACCGCGCTGCGGCACCAGGCGGTCCAGGGCCTGCTGGAGGAGTCCGGCGTGCTCCAGCACCTCCCGGCTGTCGCCGCGCAGGTCGACGGTCTGGCCTCCGGTGCGCAGGGCCGGCGCGATCTCCGCGACGGTGACCGTCCAGCCGTCCCGTTCCATGAGCAGCGCGAGTGTGTCCCCCGCGATTCCGCCGCCGACGACGAGTGCGTGAGCCATGAGGGCCTCCGGATTCCGCTTCGGTCTGCGAGGCACCCTCTGCGCCTCTGATGCGAATAATTCGCGTTTAACGTAGACCCGTCGGCCGCACTAATGCAAGAGATTCGCGATAGAGTGAAGGGGTGACGCAAGCATCAGGGACAGCCCGACCCGGAGGCCGCACCGCCCGCACTCGCGAAGCCGTGCGGGCGGCCACCCGCGAACTGCTGGCCGAATCCACCGACGGCACCGTCGAGATCGCA
The DNA here is from genome assembly GCF_042740435.1 of Streptomyces sp. NPDC059002. NCBI lineage: Bacteria > Bacillati > Actinomycetota > Actinomycetes > Kitasatosporales > Streptomycetaceae > Streptomyces > Streptomyces sp. NPDC059002. Next base: position 175,232 of record NZ_JBHYJI010000011.1, read on the forward strand.
GAGGTGGCGGCCCGCTCGGGCGTCCACCTCGCCACCATCTACCGGCGCTGGCGCACCGCCGACGGCCTGATCATCGACGCGGTCGTGGACGAGCTGGACAGCCGTTCCCCGCTCCCTGCGACCGGCGACCTGCGGGCCGATCTGCAGACCTGGGTCACCAACCTGCTCACCGACCTGGCCCGCCCCGGCCACCTGACCTTCTTCCGGGCCCTGCTCCGGGCCGGCAACGAAGGGCAGGACGCCCTGAGCTTCGCCGAGCCCCGGATCCGCCAGATCCAGGCCACCCTGGACGCCGCCGACGCCACCGTGCTCACCTGGATGGACATCTTCGAACTGATCCTGTCCCCGGCCTACGTACGCGCACTGCTGTCCCTGCCGATGGACCCGGCGACGGACGCCGTGCGACTGGTCGACAACGTGCTCACCATCCGGTCGGCGCGCGAGCAGCGGACGGGGGAGTGACCCGGCAACGGGCTCGCGCCTCCACCAGCGCTGGTTGACCCAGCCGTCCGGCCGTCCCGGAACGGCTCCTGAGTTCCAACCGGGCCACCCGCGATGCTGCTGCGGCATGGATCAGCGAGGTTGCCGGGTCGCCGACCACGGTTCGATTGATCCCTTGGGCTGTGACCGTTGAGGCGGTCCAGTCGCCCGGCGTCGGGATCACGACGGGGTGCGTCAGCCAAGCTCCGAAGCCAACCGCGCGCCACCGACCACGAACCCGGAGACCGCCCACCGCCGCACCAGGCGATCACCCCTGTCGAGGCCGCCCGCAGCAGGAGCCGTCCGGGATGTTGGCGAGCTGCTGCTCGTGGTCGACGTCGGGGTTGACGTTGGAGGGGCCTTCGTTGTCGAGGAGGGCTTTGAAGGTGTCGTACGCGGTGATGCGTTCGGCGACGACGTCGAGTTCGTCGCCGCTGTCCTTGACGTGGAAGCGGATGCGGTCGTCAGCGGTGAGGTCTTCGAACTTGGGGTAGCGGACGCGTACTTCGATGGTCCTGCGGCCAGGCTGCCACCAGGTCGAAGTGCTGCTGGTAGACGCTACCTCTCCTCGGTCTGCCCCGGTCGCGGTTCCCCCGGGCCGGGGCTTCGCTACGCGAGGACGGACCGTCAGGTCGACGTGGTGGTGTTCTTCTTGATGTCGTCCACGAGGCCCATGACGCCGCTGACGGGCTCGTTGTAGATCTTCACCCCGTGCTCGAGGATCTTCGCGGCCATCTTCAGTTCTTCAGCCGCAGTGACCGGCGGCTTCCCCTGCTCCTCACGGATCTGATCACTCAGCTTGATCACTTGCTCGCCGATGTTGTCCACTTCGCAGCTCCCACAGTTCCGGGCGAACGCGCAGGGGTCCATCGTCACGCATCGCCAATTACGGCTGATAGAAGGGCAACAGTAAAGAACTAAGCCCATTCGGCGCCTACTGGCGCATGGCCCATTTTCTCCGCAGCTGCCTCACACGTCGTGACGTGAGGCGCCACGGAGACGTGAGGCGCCACGGAATCGCAGAACCACGTCTCAAGCCCGGGCCGAGGCGGTGAACTCCGAAGGGGATGGAGGGAGCTCACCGAAGATATGCGACCCCTGTGACGGCGCCCTTGTTGATTGAGGGGCATCCGTGAACGATGACGAGCATGGATGGGGAGACAGCCAGGCACATCATCCGCGTCGAGAACCAAGCGGCGCGGGAGTTGCTGAGGGCGGGGCTGATCGAGAAGGGGCGCGAGGCCGAAACCCTCGCCGAAGCCCTCCGCCCATGGGCAGAAGGCAGACGCGTAAGCAACTGGAGGGAGTGGAGGCCGCCGGACCGGGCCATAGGGCCCGAGCTGTTCCGCGCTCTCTCCGCGGCGTACCAGTGGCGGAACATCCGTCCCCTTACGGGCCGCACCTGGCACTACGACCACTTCAAGGGCGAGCGCCCGGTTTACCCCGAAATTGATGGGGACGAGATCCCTATCTTGGCCAAGGACTTGTCGAATCCTGGCGCGCGATACCTGGGGGGCGCGATTGACTCCACTGTGTGTCTGGTTCATGACGGCCTCAAGTACTGCGCGCAATTCTGCCGGGACGCTCGCCCCCCGGAAGTGGTGCTCGTTGTGCCGGATGAGGTCCATCCTCCCCGCCACGGTCGGCTCAACGATGGGGTGCTCGCCAGGCTCCTGACCGAAGACCTCATCAATCAGATCAAGGCCGGCCGGGCGATGGAGGCTGCCCTCGCCGCCGGGGAGCCCGTTGTGTCAACCGTGCACGACTGGTGCCGGGACGTGGCCGGGGTTCTGGCGGGTCTGACGCCGGAGGCAGGACAGGGCTTCGCGTACTTGATCAGTGACAGCGTCGCCTGCGAGAGCCAGTACATCGCCGATGCCAGCACCCTGCGCCGGGCCTATCTGGCCCTTGCCCTGGCCTACCTGGAAGAGGTGCAAGAACGCATGCCGGACTACGCCGAGGCATCAGGACAGGAGCCCCGTGTCTCGATGAGTATCAGCGGAAACACCATCTATGGCGGCCAGTTCGGCGCGCAGATCGCGAACATCGACTCAACCATCGCAGGTGTCGCCCAGCAAGGCAGCCGCGAAGTGGCCGACGCACTCAAGGCGTTGGAGCAGGCGGTGCTGTCCCAGGAGGGGCTGGACGAGGAGCAGCGCAGGGACCTGCTCGACAACGTCGGGTATCTCGCGGAGGCCGCCGAGACGCCTCCAGGGCAACGCAACCGCGGCATCATCAAGTCCGTCCTGTCCGCACTCTCGCTCGCGGCGACCAGCGGTGACGACCTGAACAGGACGATGGAGACATGGGGTGGAGTGCTGCACGGGCTCATGCCCTGAAGCTCGGCCGAGGCGGCCCGCGCCACTGTGGCGCCCTGCCGGGTCCTCGGGGCCGTCCCTTGCCCCCGTGGGCGACATCGCGTCGAGCGTCATGCGCGGGGAGAAGGACAAGCAGAAGCTCCACGGCAAGAAGTCCAAGGTGGACAAGGGGCTCGACAGGCTCCTCGACCGCCTCACGCGCAAGAGTGAGCGCGGCCGCAAAGCCGTGGGCGCGGACTGCGTGGGACCTGACCGTACGTATGGGACGGCCTACGACCGAACCCGCACCGTCAAGTCGATCAGGGCGAAGGCCATGAGGCTGGTCGACGTCGCAGCCGATGCCCAGGACGAGAGCGGCGTGCCCGTCGCGACGCAACTCCAGGACGATGTAGGGCAGTTGCTGTTCGACACGGGTGTGGGCATGGCGCTCGACGCCGTTCAGGAACCGACCTCGGGTGCGGCTGACCCGGCACGCGCGTTCAACCCCCGCCCCAACAGGGGGCAGGACAAGAAGAAGCTCGCCGCGGACTTCACCTTCGTGGCGAACGTTTCCGATGCCCTGACCCCGGTGGGCGGCCTCGCCACCACCGTCCTTGAGGGCTCGACGGACGCGTCGGCACTGACCGCGATGAAGACCCAGGCAGAAGAGGGCCTCGACGAACTCCTCGCGATCATGCCTGGAGGCAGCCCCTACGCGCGAGGTGCGGAGTCGGAGCTGCGTGCGACCGTCAGGGCCGTCAAGGCGAACGTCGCCGAGCTGGTCGACGCGGCTCTGCGCTCTGACCAGGGCGGCTCGAGCGCCACGACGGAAGCCGCCGTGGGCCTCAACGGCGACCTGGATCACCCGGGACCAGAGACTCGCTCCTGCTCCACATCGCCTCAGTGATCACTGATCGTGCCGACGCATCCGGTCAACTGACCAGCAGACCCAAGAGATACGCGCTGGCGGGCAAGAGCGGTGCGTGAGTAAAACGTCAGTTTCCCGTTAGTGAGACGGACAAGACTGTCCGCGGCCTCTCCACTGCCACGTATGGCGTCTCCCAAGAGGCCTTCCACTTGTGGCAGTCGGGCCTTTTGTACGGCAAGGCATGGCTGCTCCGGGCGTGTTGAAAGGTGATCGCGTGACCAGCAGGCATCCCCACAACGATCCGTCGCAGAAATCCGACCACCAGCCACGGGCCCTGGCACGCCGGGCCACCACGCCCGGGCGGGCGGCGGCGCCGACAGGTCTGATGGCGCTCCAGGCCGGTGCGGGCAACGCCGCGGTCGTGCAGATGCTGCGCCAGGCCGGTCATGCCTGGGTCCAGCCGGCGCAGCACCAGCACGGAGCGGGTTGTGGCCACCAGCAGGCCGAACAGCCCGCGGTGCAGCGTTCTGCCGTCCATGACGTCCTGCGCACCCCCGGAAAGCCCATGGACGATGCCACCCGCACCGACATGGAGTCCCGGCTCGGCGCGGACTTCTCCGACGTACGCATTCACAACGACAGTGCTGCCAGAGCCTCCGCCGCTGAAGTCGGCGCCCTCGCGTACACCTCCGGCAGCCACGTCATCATCGGCGACGGCGGCAGCGACAAGCACACGCTCGCTCACGAGCTCACCCATGTCATCCAGCAACGGCAGGGTCCCGTCGCCGGTACCGACAACGGCAGCGGGTTGAAGGTCTCCGACCCCTCCGACCGGTTCGAACGCGAGGCGGAGTCGCATGCCACGCGGGCCATGGCGGGCACGGTGGCTGCCTCCGAAGCCGCGGATGCCACTCCGGGTGCTCCCGTCTCTGCGACCGCCGCGGTGCAGAGGCAATCCGTGGTGTCCGGCAACTTGCTCGTGAAAAGAGGCCGCCACGACTTCAGGAACGACCTGTGTCAGGCCATGAACCTGGCGCCGAACCAGGCCCGCTGCCACACCGTCTCCTATGAACTCATGTCAGAAGGTGTCATCAGAGCTGTCAACGCCGCCCTGGCAGCCGCGAACTCTGACAACCTCGGCGAACTCTGGGGCCTGGTGGACGCAGTATTTCCAACTGCCGGAAATCTTCCTGCAATTCACCAGAATCACCCCAACGCGGTGGCACTGCAAAGAATCTGCACGGATGAGTTCAATAAGGCTTACGTGGCCCTGAATGACCTGAACAACCTCTTGACGCTGCCGGCCCGCAACGTGCAGGTCCTCAACCTCTGCAACACTTACGCCAACAATCTCATCAAGGCTCTCAACAACTCTCCCGCCAACCTTCGGCCCGGCGCGTCCAATACCAACAGCTCCATTCAGGGAGCACTGGACCTCACCCCCGTGGGTCCTCCGCAACTGCTGCGCCAGAACACCCCCATCGTGGACACGAACCAGACATACGACGAAAATGGGTACCGGCATACGCCGCTCGCGGTCGCCACTGATGTTCTGCGTGTCGCACCCATGCATGAGGAGCAGGTCTGGAACCTGATCACCAGAACTGCAATTCCCCAAGTACACCTCTTCAGCTCCGGGGCCCAGCTGCAGACCTCTGACGTTCCGAACATGAACAGCGGAACAATGACACAGAACGCCCCCAGGCCTGTGGCAATCCAAGTTCCTGGATCAAATCCGCCCGTGTACTTCCTTTTCCAGCCCTGAGAGAAGCTACCGGCATGGCGAGTGAGGGGCTCTCGTCTTCGGCGATCAGGAGGTCGTCCGCCCCGGCCTGAAAGCGACGGATCCGACGTACCTTCCGAACGCTCTCTCACGCGCTATGCGGCTGAACTGCCTCGGCATCGTGGGGAAGCACGCGGGCCGGTCGGCCGTCTACTCGTAGGCCTGGCTCAGCGCCCAGATCGCCCAGAGGATCACGGCCAGCGGCAGCACGATGGCCACCGTGCCGAGCATGACGCCCGCCCGTGCCCGGAAGGGATCGGCTCCCTTCTGGGTACGCATCCTGCGCAGCGCGACGAGGCCGGAGGCGACCGCCCCGATCCCCGCGGGCACGATGAAGTACACGGGAAGGAAGCGGACCCACGTCGGAACCGGGACAGGCAGCAAGGGGCAGATGATCATGGCGACTGCGGCAGCGCCCAGAGCAAGTGACGTCGTGCCCCGCGGCCGCACCCGCACCGTCACCTGCTCACCGGAACCAGTCGTCTGCTCAGCGGAAGTCATGCTCCGGATGCTAGGCAGCAGATGCCGCGCACCGCTTGGGCGCGCATACCTAGACCGCTCTGAGTAGCGGCCACCGAACTGCTCAAGGCGATTCGAGCCCCTCACCCAGGCGGGGGTTCTGCACGCGGTGGTGGGCCGCGTTGCGGCGCTCGACGCGGTGGGTTGTGCCCCGGCTCGTTGCTGAGGAACAGCTCCCTCGTACCGCTTGCCCCCCCGGAACTCCCGGCGGTCACCGCCGCACAGGCCACGCACCGCGCCGGAACAGAGCACGTCGGCCTACTCCGGGATGACCAGCCCGCGCTCGCGCATCCGCTCGGCATCGGTCTTGAACGACACCGTGACCCCTTGCTCGGCCAGCGGCTCCATCACCCGCACCGCATCCATCGAGATGCCCCGAAGGCGGCAATGGGGGCGGACGTCCGATGCCGTCGGCGACGTGCTGGTAGTCGTGGCGGCCTGCCAGCCAGGCGGACCCCTTGGCCTGATCACTCTCTTGTGAGTAATGAAATGCATGCATAGCGTCACGATCGTTCTCGAACGGTTCCCGCACCTCTATGGAGGCGATTTCGCCATGCCCATCGAGCCCTCGGCCGCGGTCTCCGCGGCAAACCAGCAGGTCACCGAGGCGGTCCGTGCCGCAGACGAGAAGAACGGCCAGGACTTCGCCGACGCGAATCGAGGCCTGATCGCCCCGCCCGACGTCTCCGCCATCATGTCCCGCAAGGATCCGAAGGAGATGGTCTGGGACTTCGCCGCGTACGCCTTCCTCGATCCGAATCAGCGCACGGACATGCCCTCGGTCAACGGCAGCCTGCTCCGGCAGGGCGAACTGACCGCCATCGCCGGGCTGTTCCAGGTCACTTCCTGTTCCGCCTACCGCATCTACCAAGTGCGCGGCTACGACCTGTCCAACATGACGATCGTCGAGTACGACGCGGGCCTGATCATCATCGACCCGCTCGCCTCCTACGAGACCGCGCAGGCCGCCCTCCAGCTGTTCCGCGACAAGACGGGACTCAGCAGGAACCAACGGCCCATCAAGGGCCTGATCTACACCCACTGCCACGTCGACCACTTCGGCGGCTCCCGCGGCCTCTTCCACGAGGTGGGCGATCCCTTGGAGCCGGACATCCCCGTCATCGCGCCGGAGGGCTTCCTGGAGCACGCGGTCAGCGAGAACATCTACGCGGGTCCGGCGATGGCCCGGCGCGCGCAGTACATGTACGCGGCGCAGCTCGACCGGGGCCCGTCGGGGCAGGTGGGTTCGGGCCTGGGCCTGACAATTTCCACGGGCGAGGTGACCCTGGCCCCGCCGACCACGTACATCGGCGGCCCGGAGCACAAGCCGGTCCCGAGCGGCAGTTGGCAGAGTTCGTACGTCATCCCGTGGCGGGAGGGGCTGTACGCGCTCGACGAATTCGGCTTCCCGCTGATCTTCCAGCTGACACCGGGCACCGAGGCGCCGGCGGAGATGAACATCTACTTCCCGGACGCCAGGACGCTGTGCATCGCCGAGAACGCCGTGCACACCATGCACAACATCCTCAGCCTGCGCGGCGCGCAGGTGCGTGATGCGCACGCCTGGGCGAAGTACCTCACCGAGGCGATCCAGACGTTCGGCAAGGACATCGACGTCCTGTTCGCCTCGCACCACTGGCCGTTGTGGAGCGAGCCGGAGGGCGCGGAGCCGCCCAACCGGCGCATCCTGGAATTCCTCGACAAGCAGCGCGACATGTACGCCTACCTCAACGATCAGTCGCTGCGGCTGATCAACGACGGTTACACGGGCCCCGAGATTTCCCAGCAGCTCGAAACCCTCCCGCCCGGCTTGCGCGACCATGCCTACAACCAGGGCTACTACGGCTCGATGAGCCACAACACCAAGGCGGTCTACCAGCGTTACATGGGCTGGTACGACGGCAACCCCGCCCACCTGGACGAGCTGCCGCCGGAGCAGTCGGGCGCGGCCTACGTGCGGGCCATGGGCGGCGTGGACGCGGTGCTGGCCCAGGCGGAGGAGGCCTATCGCACCGACAGCCCGAAGGGGTTCCGCTGGGCGGCCGAGCTCCTGAACAAGGTCATCTTTGGTGCGGCCGAGGCGGACAGCCAGATCTCGGCAGAGCGGCTCCAGCGGGCCAAGGACCTTCAGGCCAAGGTCTTCACCCAGCTCGGCTACGCCAGCGAGAACGGCACCTGGCGCAACTTCTACCTCACCGGTGCCCAGGAAGTCGTCGCGGGCCCCCAGCCGTTGATCACCAGCCAGACCTCCGCCGACCTGATCCGCAGCACGACCCTGGAGCAGTACTTCTCCGCACTCGCGCGGAGCGTGGACGGGCCGACGGCTGCCGAGCAGTACCGCGTCCCGATCGCGCTCAACTGGGTCTTCACCGACGAGACCACCGGCGCAGAGACCGGCCAGAAGTGCACCACGACGCTCCGCAACGGCGTGCTGGTCTTCGTGGACGGCGGTGACCGCCTCCTCGAGGCGCCGCACGCCACCATCAAGCTGGCCCGCCAGACCCTCGACAAGCTCGCCGAGACCCCCGGCTTCAAGAAGAACTTCGACCAGGCGGTGCAGGACCGGAAGATCACGCTGGAGGGCGAGAACGCCCAGCAGGCGGCGGACAGCGTCTTCAGCACGCTGACCCTGCCCGACCCGATGTTCCCGATCGTCACGCCGTTGCCGCGGAACTGACACCGTGTACTGACAGCGTGTATCGGGCCTGCTTCGCGGCGCCGTCCAGGGGCAGGCCCGAGCCGTCAGCCGCGGGCCGCGGGCCGGGGCCCGGAATCCAGTCGCCTTGGCCTGGGCGGGCCTGGCTCTTCTGGCGGCAGCTCAGGAGCATCGGCGTCCCATCTTCGCCGACCGGCGGTTGTACCCCTTGGTGTCCCACCACTCCTCCATCAGGCCGCGCACCAGCTGAACCAGTTGGCGAAGACGCTCAGCATCAGGGGCAGACGCGGTGAATACGTCCACAAAGGATTTGTCGCCCCACGGCAGAGTGAACACCCAGCACTCGTCAGCGTGCCCCTTCCGTTCGACGACGAGCCCGTAGGTCAACGTGACACTGCGGTTCGGTTGGTGGTCTACCGTCAGGTCGGTGACGTTGAACCTGATCGCGTCATCATCGGTGGTGAATGAGCGAGCCAGGACACGCTCAGCCGGCGTGGGAGTCGCCATGTGCACCTCTCATCTTGTACAGCCTCCTACAGACAGATAGCAGGAGTTGCTCGCGGTGGGCGGTCGACGGGCGCGGCGGGTCATGCGCCGCAGGCTGGAGCCGCGGAGTTCCCAGTTGATGTCGCGCTTGCTCTCGCACGCGCGGCAGAGCGGGCGGCTGATCAGGGTGCGCAGAACGGGCCACTGGGGCGAGTATCGAAAGCCCGCCCCCGGCCCTGGTCAGGCCGCTTTCGCGTTCTCACCGGTCAGGAATGGATGCAGCAGTTCGAGCAGGGCGTGCGGGCGGTGCAGCGGGATGATGTGGCCGCAGTCTTCGATGACGTGTCCGGTGAGATCGTCGGTGACCGGGCGGAGTTGGCGTTCCAGCGCCGCACCGACGGGCTGGGCGCCCAACGCCATCGTCGGCACCGTGAGGCGGGCGGTGGCGACCGCCTGCTCGATCTGTATTGCGCTTTGGGGGAGTGCCCGGTAGTAGGAGAATGCGCGGCTCAGCGCCTGGCGGCCGGTGTATGCGCGGACGAAGGCGTCCCGGAGGGCGGGGCGCACCCCGTCGCCGAGCGTGCCGGTGTGCAGGAACCAGTCGACGTAGGCGGCCTCGTGGCCCTCCAGCACGGTCTCGGCAAGGCCGGGTGCGGCGGAATGGAAGCCGAACCACCATGGCGGTCCGTCGGCGAGGAAGTCCTCGGCGCCGGGCAGCGTGCCCAGGAGGGATTCCATGACGACCAGGCGCCGGACGAGAGCGGGGCGGTGCAGGGCGAGGAGGAAGGCCGGCGCGGTACCCGCGTCGATGCCCACCACCGCGGCCGAGGACACGCCGAGCGTGGTGAGGAGCGCCGCGGCGTCCTGGGCCAGGGTGCCCGCGTCGTACCCGGAGGCGGCCCGGCTGCTCGCGCCGAATCCGCGCAGGTCCGGTGCGATGACGCGGTAGCGGTCGGACAGGTCGGCCATGACGTCGGTCCACATCTCCCAGGTGTGCGGGAAGCCGTGCAGCAGCAGTACGGCCGGGCCCGATCCGGCGAGAGCGACGTTGAGTTCGACTCCGTTGACGGGGACGCGCCGCAGTTCAGGCATGGGGAGGCTCCAGGTGTGTGGTGAGGAATGGTGACCAGGTCACGCTATGGAACTAACCTGGGTCGTCCAAGACGGCACTTTCCCTTCAGGTGGTGAGCCCTGAGTGACCACATCGAGGCCCGGCGAACCCGGTCGGCGGCCCGGTGAGCGGGGTGATCTGCTGGATCCGTACTGCCCGACCCGCCAGTTGCTCGACCGCATCGGCACCAAATGGATGTCGATGGTGGTCAAGGTGCTGGCCGAGGAGGCTCCGGACGAGCTCCGTTTCGCGGAACTGCGCCGCCGTATCCCCGGCATCTCCCAGAAGATGCTGTCCGTCACCCTGCAGAGCCTGGTCCGCGACGGGCTGGTCGCGCGCCGAGTGGAACCCACCGTGCCGCCCGCCGTCCACTACCGGCTCACCGAGCTCGGCCTGTCCCTCGAAGGGCCGCTCTCCGCCCTGCGGGTCTGGGCCGAGACACACATGCCGGAGATCGACCGCAGCAACCAGCTCGCCGACGCGACACCCCCCAACTAGGCGTGTATCGAAGGTGCTGCCATGTGCCTGAGCTGCGTACGCGAAAGCTGCGCACAACTCCGTGGCGTCTGGAGTGGAAGTAGGGAAGGCTCGCGCACATGGTTGCGATATTGCAGAACGTGGCGATCGACTGTGCGGATGCCTACGAGCTGGCTCGGTTCTGGAGCGGAGTGACTGGCCGTCCGCTGCATCCGGAGGACAAACCGGGTGACCGGGAGACTGAGGTGCTGCTGGCGGAGGGCCCAGTGCTGTACTTCAACCAGGTGCCCGAGCCCAAGAAGACCAAGAACCGGATCCATCTGTGTTTGCGCCCTGAGACATCGCGTGAGCAGGAGGTGGAACGGCTGCTCGGTCTCGGTGCCACCCTTGTCACCGATCACCGGAATCCCGATGGCTCCGGCTGGGCAGTCCTAGCTGACCCCGAAGGCAACGAATTCTGCGTTCTTCGCAGCGAGTCCGACCGAGCCGCGACGAGTTCCTGACGCCCACGCGCCATCCCGGCCGGCTTCGTATGACCGCTGGTCACAGCCACTCGTTGACGGCTGCTACGAGGACACGCCGGAGGCAGTCCTGGCCGACGGAGCGTAGGCGCGGTCATCACGCAACCGGCCGACCGGATCGCCACGCGCAAACGCCGTGGCCGATCCGGCGGTCGGCTGCCGACCTTGACCGCGCCACCTACAAGCTGCGCAACACGGTCGAGCGATGCATCAACAGCTCAAGCAGCGCCGAGGACTGGCCACTCACTACGACAAGACCGCAACCATCTGCCTGGCCGGACTCCACCTCGCCGATCACGTTCTCGGCTGAGGCTGCAACCGGGGCCGGGGCCTGCCATTTTGCTGTCCTGAGGCAGTAGAGCTCGTGCGGAACGCTTTTGCTCAGCGGGGCCTCTCACTACCTGTACAGCTGTACCCCCCTGAAAGGAGTTGTTCTGCATGGTGCGTCGCTTTCGTGTCCTGCTGCTGACCGCCCTGGCGCTGCTTGTGGGCTCGGTGATGTCGTCCGCTCCGGCCTTCGCCGTCATCGGCGGGTCGAAGAGCACCTACGGTCCGTGGGCGGTGCGCATGCTCGTTGACGGCAAACCGGCGTGCACCGGGACAGCGGTCGCCCGCCAGTGGATCCTCACCGCCTCGCACTGTTTCTACGAGCAGGCACTGCCGGTCGCCGACAAGCGGATCTCCTTCCGGGTGGGCAATCTCGACATGCGGAGAGGCACCACGGTCCGCCCCATACCCCGCAAGCGCGTGGGCAGCGCGCACGCCGACATGATGCTCGTCAAGGTCGCGCCGATGAATGTCCGCACGGCGCGCCTGGCCACGGTCGGCGTCCACCGCGGCCAGGCCGTGCGGCAGTACGGGTGGGGCGCCACCTGTACCACGGACGAGAGCGCCTGCCAGTCTCCCGTCCTCAAGCAGTCGGACCTGAAGGTCGTACGGCCCAACGACCCCCTGTGCGCGGGTCACACCGCACCGGGCGGCCCCGACTTCTGCATGAAGAAGGTGTCCGGGATTCCCGCCGGGGGCGACTCCGGCGGCCCGGTGATGACCGTCGGCCCGCGTGGCACCGAAACCCTCATCGGCGTCTTCAACGGCTCCGACCGGGAGAAGAGCGCCGAGGCCGGAGAGGTCTCCCAGCAACTCGCCTGGATTCGCTCGGTCATTCGGCGATAGCGCCGTCACGGCACCGGCGCCGTGTCATCGAGGCCGACGACGAAGGACTTGGTGGGCACCCTCGCGTGAATCACCGGTGGGCCCCGCGGTGTGCGGGCGGGCGGGCGGCACGGCTCCGGCGAGTGTCTGGTAGTTACGCGCTCGTATGCCGGGCCGTCGCCGAGGGGGAGTGGCGGCAGGCGCGCCGCGCGTCCTTGACTGCGGTGCAGTGAAGTTCGCCCCACGGCGCCAATGGCCTGACCCTCTGGGCATTTCGGCCGGGTGTCAGTGGTGTCTGGGACCGTGGGGGCGCGGGCGGCAGTGTGCCTCCGGTTCAAGTTCCTGAACCGGAGTGGGCTCAGCCCTCACTGGGTTGGGGTGTGCGATGCCGTGCTTTCGGGGATCGGCGTCCTCGATCCCGGAGAGGTGGCCTGGCACGGGTGGCTGACCGAGTCCGAGCTGCGGCGGACTCTGCAGCAGTGGATCTTCACTCCTGACAGTCAGGAGATTTTCGATCGGTATCTTTCATGCCGCGCTGACCCGGCGTCTTCGCGGAGAGCCTGATCGGAACGGGCACGGGCCCATTGATTCCGTCGGGTTGGGTGGTGTTGCGCTGCCACCGACGCAACGCCTCCGCCCGGATGAGGGGCGGCATGGGGAGTCCGGCTATGTGGGTCGGGGCGACGGATTAACGTATTGACCGGCCCCTGACAATGCGTGCACGCTTCCCCTCGCACGTCGATCCGCACCGCACAGCCAACCCGGCTCATCCCCACTGCGGCAGAAGGAGACACGCGTGAGACTCCAACGCACCGCCACAGCAGTTCTGTTGGCCGTCGGAAGCCTGTTGACCGGATCCCTCGCGGCCACCACCGCGGGCGCCGCTCCGGCGCCCACCCCCACCACGTCGTTCCAGCATCATGAGGCGGCCGAGGGATTCTGGACGGCTGACCGGATGCGCCACGCCACGCCGCTCGACCTGGACCTCTCCCGCTCCGGGGCGAAGGCCGTGAAGACGCCATCTCCTGGGGCGGAGCGGAGCGTCGTCTCCCCGACCGTCATCCCGCAGCCGGGTGGCCCCTGGACCGGCAACGGCGCCGTGGTGAAGACGACGGGCCGCGTGTTCTTCACCTTCGAGGGGCGTACGGCGTCCTGTTCCGGCTCCTCGGTCACCAGTCAGAACGGCTCAACTGTCCTGACTGCCGGGCACTGTGTGAAGTACCGGGGCGCCTGGCACACGAACTGGGTCTTCGTCCCCGCCTACAACGACGGCCAGGCCCCCTACGGCCAGTGGTCGGCGACCAAGACCCTCGCCACCGATCAGTGGGCGGCCAGCGAGGACATCAACTACGACGTCGGCGCGGCCGTCGTCGCCCCGCTGAACGGCAAGAAGCTCGCGGAGACGGTCGGTGCGCAGGGGCTGGAGTTCAACGGCGCCTATGGCAGGGCGATGTACGCCTTCGGGTATCCCGCCGCGTCGCCGTACGACGGGAAGAAGCTGATCTACTGCAGCGGTACCGCGGGCAGGGACCCCCTGGGCATGACCAAGGACCACGGCCTGGGCTGCAATATGACGGGCGGCTCCAGCGGCGGCCCCTGGTTCACCTCGTTCAACGAGTCCGCCGGGACCGGGCTGCAGGCGTCGGTGAACAGCTTCGGCTACACCTTCCTGCCCAACAGGATGTTCGGCCCGTACTTCGGCAATGAGGCCAAGGCGGTGTACGACAAGGCCCAGACCTCCTGAACGTCCACGGGCCGTGACCCCCTGTCCGTCCCACCACGGGGCGGGGCCACGGCCCGGCCCGAGGTCAGTGCTGTTCGGCCGGTTCACGTCTCACGACGGTTGCCCTGGTCGTCGCAGGGCAGGTCGGCGCCGGGGGCGTTGGTGTGGAAGTCGCGGGTGGCCTGCCGTTCGGCCTCGGTGATCGCGGTCGGTTCGACGACGATGACGCCGCTGAAGGGGCGGTCGACGTCCCGGATGATGCACAGGGTCGTCGTCAGCAGAGCGGTGATCACGGCGAGGGTGATCAGCTGGCCCCGGTTGTTCCTGCGGGGGAGGCAGATGCCGAGTCCCATGACCGTGATGGTCAGGGTGGCCAGCAGGAACCAGAAGATGGCACTGGGGACGCTGGCGGTGGCCTGGGTCAGACGTTCCTCGCGTTCGTCGGAGCGCTTGTTGTCGGCGGTGACCAGCATGCCGAAGGCCGGCTTGCCCTCCAGGTCGCGGAAGGCGTGCCGGAAGTCGGTCGACCACACGCTCGGCGCCGTCGAGGCTTGCCCGCGGGCCATCGCGGGCCACTCCTGCTCGCGCACGGCCCGGGCGTAGCAGGCGGCGTCGGCCTGGACCTGCGCGCGCTGGGCCTTGGGCGCGTACTCGGCGGTCTCGACGAGCTGGTCCAGGGCGCGGGCTTCACCGCGGGAGGCGACCTCGGCCTTGCCGTACGAGCCGTTGGCGGTGACAAGAACGAAGGCGAGCAGCAGCACGGTCAGGGTGAGCAGTGGGCCGACGAGGTCCTTGACCGCCATGCCCTCGTCATCCTCGGCAGTGATCAGCCGCGGCCGCAGCCAGCGGTTCGCGGCGAGCCCCGCGAGCAGAGCAATCACGGCAACGACGATGACGAGAACCATGGACGGCCACCTTCAAGGGCGCGGGGGATTCCCCGTGCCGGACCGGTCCGGGGCGCTGAGATCCTCACTGCCTCTGGGCCTCTTGAAACTGGCGAAACGTTCGTTCGCCTTCGATCGGATGACCGCACCTACTCCGAAGAGACCTTCGAAAGAGACCTTCGAAAGAGACCTTCGAAAGAGACCTTCGAAAGAGACCCTCGAAAGGGGCCTTCGAGCCCAGGACCCCAAGTCGTCGTCGGCACGGGCGGGAGCAGCGCTGCTCACGGCGGCAAGCGTGAGGGGGGCGGGACGGTGCCTCTTGCCGGCCGCTTCTGGAGGAGGGGCGCGAGCGCTGGCGGGTCGTCAAGTGAACGGGGCAGAAGTTCGCTTCGGGCCGGCAGGCACTCAAGAACTGCGAGCAGGATGACGGGACCGTAACCCTGACACCTGAGGCACCTGCTGCTGCCGATCGGCGACAGTGCGGCGAAGTCCCGGCAGATCTCCCGGCCTCGAGCGTGCACCTCCCGGTGACGTGTGTGAACGCGCCTCTGAGGCGCTTGATCCGTTCGGCTTATGATGCGGTTTGTTGCGCCCGCCACTTCGCGTGCGGGGACGAGGGGGAGCGCCCTGCGGGACTCATCCGGCAGGACATGGTCGGCACCTACCGTGCCGACCCCTTCGGGACGGTGATGCTCAAGGATGACGGGACGTTCAGCGCCACCGACTGGCCCGAGTTCGACTATCCCCAGGATCCGGAGCGTGCGGGCGGTGGCACCGGCACCTGGAAACTGACGCCGGAAGCAGATGCCGTGGGGACGATGGACGACGACATCGAGCTGTCGTTCAAGAGCAAGCGGTTCCGGGACTCGGACTTCGGGTCCCGGCGGGACGCGTTCGGGTTCGGGTTCGCGGTCGCGGGCAGCCGGGAGAAGCCCCGTATGTATCGCTTCACCACGGACCCGGACGTCTGCGAACTCCACACGCTGCGCCGCAAGTAGCCGTTCCGGGGCCGCAGGGCGCCGGTGCGTCGGCCGGTCAACGTCCGCAGGACTCGTCACCGACGCTGCCCGCCGCAACGATCCGCCCTCAGGGCCGGGCACTCGGCCCGTTGGAGGCGGGTGCCTCCTCGTGTGCGTTATCCGGCATTGCGGTCAGCGCCTCGTCGGCCGGGCGACCTGTCACCGCACCCACGGCGTCACCTACTTCCACGGCTGCTGCTACTCCGTCGGCGACGACACCCTGTGGGGCGTCAACCGGCGCCGCAAGGGCACCGCCAACAGCCTTGCCGCGCTGAAGTCGATCCGTGCCGCCCGCCCTGACCTACGCCTCCTGGGCCAACCCCATCGAGGCCCACTTCGGCCCGCTGCGGCAGTTCATCCTCGCCAACTCCCACCACTCCATGGGGAGGACGTCCCTTTGCCGAAGCAGCCTGAGCACACGGTGAATTCTGCGCAGAGCATCAGAAGGGCAGGCCCCGCAGGTCCGCACTGATGGTGGGATGAGGCAGGCTGGCCAGGTCGTAGATCATGGTGATCAGTGGCGAGATCCGCGCGCCGTCGGGCTGTTGGACGGTGACGGGCACCGAGAGCCGGCTCCATCCCAGCTGCGTGTAGAACGGAACCAGGTCCGGGCGGCAGAGCAGAATCATCGTCTCGGCGCCGGCCGCTCGTGCGTGTTCGACCGCCACGCTGATCACCGTCCGGGCGATGCCCCGGCCTCGATGAGCGGGGTGCACCAGCACACCACCCAACCCCGCGACACGGCGCGGCAATCCATCAAAGACCATGTCCCGCAGCAGCCATCCCGCGGATGCCACCGGCCGGCCTTCGAAGACAGCGGTGAGGGTGTGCTGCTTGTCAGCCCACACCAGACCGAGCCCATTCACCCCGAAGGGATCGGGCAGGCCATCGCGGAGTGCGGCTCTGTCATCACGAGAACCGGGGCCCGGCGCATGGACCAGCTGGAGCTCCGTACCACCGTCGTTCACCACATGCTCCGCAGCGGCCACGGCGGTGGGGTCAAACCGGTAGCGCAGACAATGCAGGCCACTGGACTGGACAGTCCCGTCCGCCTGGGCGCCCAGGCGGCGCAGTACCGCGATCGAGGCCGTGTTGTCGGGCAGGACGAACGCGAAAACAACGGGAAGTGAGAGACGGCGAAGTGCCAGGTCCAGGCATGCGCGGCCCGCCTCGCCGGCGATCCCACGGCCCTGCGCCCGCGGATGCAGGGCGAAACCGAGGTCGACTCCGTGCTGGGCCCGATTGCGCAGTCCCACCCGGCCGAGAAACGCGTGCGTTGCGGCATCCCTGACCGCGAAGTCACCGTAGCCGTGTCTGGTCCAGTGGGCGACGTGGTCGTCGCACATGACCTCGGCCGCGGATCGACTGTCCGCCCGGCCGGTCGCCAGCCATCGCATGACGCCGTCCTGACTGACCACAGCCGCAAAGAGATCGTCGCTGTCCCCGCGTCGGATCGGCTCCATCACAAGCCTCTGGGTACGCAGAACGGGTCCAACTAACCGGGCCACTCAGCAACTCCTCTCGACCAAGGATCGAAAGAGAGCCTACCTGGCAACTCTTTGGAACGATCAGGAGGCAGCCAGTGGACCTTTCCGGCCACGGCACTAGACGGCCCTTCCCGCCATAGTGTGTCGGGCCATGACCTTGCTCATCATCGGCGCCGGCGGTTTCCTCGGTGGGGAACTGGTACGACAGGCGACGGCTTCCGGGTGTGCCGTTGCCGCGACCTTCACGAGAAATCCCGGTCGCCTCGCCGGGGCCAAATGGCTGCGACTTGACCTTCGCAACCACGAGGAGATCGTCTCGGTGCTCGACGAAGTGGATCCACGTGTTGTGATCAACACGGCTTCCCGGAAGGCAGATTGGGCGACCACAGCGGAGGGCGCCATCCGGGTAGCGATGGCCGCAGCCGACCGGGGGGCACGGCTGGTTCATGTGTCCAGCGACGCGGTCTTCTCCGGAGCTCAGGTCCACTACGACGAAGCCGCCACGCCAGATCCGATCACCGCTTACGGCGCCGCAAAGGCCGCTGCAGAGACCGCGATTCGCCTTTTGGCCCCTGCGGCCGTCATCGCCCGAACATCGCTGATCATCGGCGATGGGGATTCCTGGCACGAGACGTTGGTGCATGAATTGTCCGACGGGCGCCGTGAGGGGGCCCTGTTCACCGATGATGTCCGTTGCCCTGTGCATGTGTCGGACCTCGCCGCGGCGATTCTGGAACTCGCGTCCTCCGATCACGCCGGGATCCGTCACATCGCGGGGCCAGACGCGGTCAGCCGCTACGAACTCGGCCTCCTGATCGCTCACCGCGATGGACTGGACCCGGCCACTCTGTCTGCCGGACGACGGGTGGACACAGGCATCCCTGGACCGCTGGACGTGCGTCTGGACAGCAGTGGAACCCAGCGCACTCTCCGCATCAAGGTGCGAGGGGCTCGCGAATTCCTGTCGGGCGAGGCCTCAGATACGGCCAGGTGATCGTCCTCACGAGAATCTTGCCTAAATCCGCAACTCACGTACATGGCCGCTGGGCAGAGGGCGGGCCCGTCGCGGTGGCCTGGACGGTGGTGAGAAGGAAAGTCTGCACGCCGCTCTGGATCGACACCGCGACGCGGTCCTATGGAAGCTCGAGGGGCTGGATGAGGACCAACTGCGTCGCCCCGTGGCCCCGTCGGGTATGACCCTCTTGGGGCTGGTCAAGCATCTCGCTGGTGCCGAACTCGGCTGGTTCTGCCTGACGTTCGGCCGGGGGTGTGAACCCCTTCCCTTCGAGGTCGAAGGTGAAGTCGAAGGCGACGAGGCATCCGACTGGTATGTGGCTGCTGACGAGTCGGCCGAAGACATCCTGGACTTCTATGCCCGTGCCCGGACCGCCGCTGACGAGGCGATCGAGGGCCTCGACATTGACGCCACCGGCACCGCCTTCGCGTTCTTCGACGGCGCAACGGTGTCCCTTCGCTGGGTGCTGATCCACATGCTTGAGGAAGTCGCCCGGCATGCGGGGCATGCGGACATCTTGCGGGAGTCTGTCGACGGTTTCACCGGAGATCACAACTGGGGCTGACGCATCCACCCTGTCTGACAGGGAGTTCAGTGGCCTTCTTCGACCAGTTGGGCCAGGGCGGGCCTTTGCGCGTGAGGCGCCTGGTCATGAGGGTGAGGTGGAGGAAGTCCTTCGACCAGTTGATGGGCGGGCCACGTGGTTCTCCCGTGGAAGGCTCTCCGGCGGTTGGTCGGCCCCTCCCGTCAGAGCACGGTCGAGTGCCGGGCCGGCCAGGCGGAGGAGAGTATCGGCCACGGCCCTCAGGCGGTGGGCCTTCTCCAGGGGCAGGTAGGCGGCTACGGATCCGATGCGGTCGGCGGCACTGACGGAGACCGCGGCGGAGGCCCAACCCACGCTGTACTCCTGCAGGTCCAGGTAGAACGGCGGCTGCGAGGAAGGGGTGAGGAGCTTGTGGAGGAGGAGGCGTTCGCTGGTGATGGTGCGGGACGTCAGCCGTGCCATCTTGTGGCGCGCCAAGTGGTCGCGAAGGGCGTCCTCGTCGAGTTGTGCGAGCAGGCACTTGCCAAATGAGTGGGCGTGAGCGGACTGACGGAAATCCACCCACTCGGTGACGGGTGGAGCGGTCGGCCCGGATGATTCGGCGACCACCTGGACCTCGCCCTCTTCGTAGACCGCGAAATACATCGAGGCCCCGATCTCGTCGCGCAGTCCTTGGAGCACCCTGTCGATGGACGCGGTGACGGCGTCCGGCAGCGGGCGGGACGGCAGGGATGTGAGGAAGAGCCGGTACCGCTGGGCTGTCTCCTCCTCGCCTTGCCACAGCTCGTCGACCGCTTCGACCGCTGCCCTGAGCCGCCTGTCGATGTTCATGAGCGGTCTCCTTCTGTGCCGCCGTCCCCGAGTATCGCCCTGAGGGTCTTTCTGCCTGCGTGGACGTGGGAGCGTACCGTCGCCGGGGTTGTTTCCATCGCTTGCGCGATGTCTTCGTACTCCATGCAGAACTGGAGTCGCATGGCGAGGGCTTCCTGCTGGCGTGCGGGGAGTTTGCGGACGGCGTGGATGATGTCGAGACGCAGATCGCAGGCGGCGATTTCGTCCTGTGCGGCGACCCGGTCCCGTAACGTCGCGGCGTCGAGAAGCAGGCCCTGGCGGTTGCGTGCCTGGCGGGCGTCGTCAAGGCGCTGGCTGGCGACTTTGAACAGCCAGCCCCGGGGGTCGCTCATGGCGCCCACGCGCTCCCAGTAGCGGTAGGCGGAGAGCATGGTGAGTTGAGCGGCGTCCTCGAGCACACTGTGTTCCGCCTCGCGCCAGAGCAAGTAGCGGCAGACCGTGGGGTGGTAGGTCTTGAAGAACCTCTCGAATCCGGGTGGTCCTTGGGGCATGCCGTCCTCACTGTGCCGAACAGTCCGCGTGCGCCGAGATCACCGGTTTTCCTCGCTCCAGGTGGACACGTGGTAGGTGCGCCGGTGCCCCCGGCCGTCCACCATGTCCAGCCTGCCGCCTGCGGGCAAACGGTCGAGAACCTCGACAGCAGTGGCCCGGCATTCCCGCTCCGCTGCTGCGGCTGAACGGCCGCGGGCCAGTTCCCGCAGCACCTCCCACGGCCCGATCCGTCCGTGCCCCCTCCAGAGCCGGATGAGCATCGTGAGCACCACGACGGTGATGGGCCCGGCAACAGCCACGACGTCAGCCAACGCAACCTCCCTCATCCTGCCGCTTCTGGCACGCGGCCAGCAGTCAGCTTGTCGATCCTGATGACATAAGGGATGTCGGGGCTGCTTTGTTGAGTCGGGTGTGTGAGTCTCCGGGGAATCGCCCGGCGGACGGTTGCGTGCGTGTGGTCGGCGTCAGCCCCGACAGTGCACGTGAGGCTGCGCCCCAGGGCCAGTCCGACGGGTCGGGTGACCGGACCGTACGGGGGTCGAAGCGGAGCACGTGAACGCGCCCGCTTCGTGGTGCCGAAGCGCGGTGCCTTGAAGGTGACTCTCAGAGGGCGTTCGCATGCTCCGTCATGCCGTGCACCCCGCGGATCACCGCGTTGAAGGTCCACTCTGTATCGGTGAGTTCGCCGTCTTCGGGGCTTCTTGACCGTGACGGAACCCGTCGCCGATGTCCTCGGAGCCGAGGTCGGGCAGAGTGGGGATGCCCAGGGCGGCGGCGAGCCGGTTGAGGGCGTCGACCATGCCGTGGGGGCGGGCGCAGGTGTTGGCTCGCCTCTTCTGACCGATGCGTTCCGGTGCTGCAATGGGAGCGCGCTTTGGTGCCGCCTCCCTGAGTCGGACAGGAGTGTTCTGAACCATGGCAGAGTCACGTTCTCCGTCGAGTTTGCGTGCGACCTCCCAGGCCGACGCGCCAAGAGAGGGCTCTGCCTCCTCAGGCTCGCGGACGCCCCACGGCTCCACCGGACCGCTGGCGCCATGCTCCTCCCCGGACCAACGTGCCTGGCCTGACCAGCACCTGGGCTTCCAGCGGCAGATCACATCGGCAGGAGATCCGACTGAGGCGGGATTCCCTGTCGCTTTGGGCTGCTGGAGCACCACGGCGCGCCTCAGCGTCTCCGTGCAGGCCGGTTTCACCCAGCGGTGGGCGCTGCGGGAAGTGCTCGTCGGGGATCTCACGAGCACGCTCTCGCTCGCCCCGGGTGAAGTGCTCACTGTTGAACTCCACCGCACCGACCGGTCGTTGATCGATGAGAGCCGGGAGCAGGCTTCGACTGTCGAGGCGGCGTCCGAGGGGACGTCAAGTGACAAGGAGGCCCTCACCGTCGCGCATACCGCGGCTCGCAGTTCGAACTGGTCGGTGTCCGGAAACGGCAGCTTCTCCCTGGGTGGGGTAGGTGTCTCTGCGAACGCGACTTCTTCGGGCACGATCAGCAACACGCTCTCCTCGACCGTGAACGAAGTTCACGAAGCAACGGTCAAGTCCAGCCGGAAGATCGCCACCCAGGCCAAGATCCAGGTGCGAGGAGTCACCGAGGGGACGGTCGAGAGCCGTCACACGCGCGTTCTGCGCAATCCTTACCAGGACCGGTCACTCGCCCTGAATCTCTACGAGATATGCAAGCGGTTCCGAGTGACGACGGCTCAGGACCAGACTCAGCCGCTTGTCATCGCAGAGTTGGCTCCGCTGGACTTCGGCACCTCGGGTGCGGCACAGTCCTTCATCGCCGCCAACGCGCAGTTCCTGTCCGAGTACCTGATCGATGACGGTTTGCGGGACTCGCTGCCTTCGATCGTCGAGTCAGTGCGGCAGCTCGGGACCGTGCGGCAACAGCGTTGGGCGCAGCAAGCGCGTCTTGAGCAGTCCCTGGACAGCATCGACGAGTACCTCTTCGGCAACCGCTCGGGATGGCAGCCGTACCACCACGAGAACTACGAAGAAGACATCATCGCGGACGTCCTGCAGACACCGACGGGACTGCGGGACATCGGCGCGTTCAAGGACGGGAAAACAACTGCGGTAAGCGGCAGACCTGACGAGATCCCCGCTGCCCGCGCGGCCGCTGCGGTCGGTGCGGACGCCTTGCAGCTCTTCCTCGTCCTGCACTCCGTCTACACCCTCCGCGAGGCCGCGAGCTTCCAGAAGGAGGAGTACAGGAAGCGGAGGTACGAACTCTTCAAGTCGTTGGCCAAGACGGTCGGCCATGTGTGGGACACCAGGCTGGACGACGCGGGACGCAAGGCCCTGCTCGACGACCATGCCATGTCGGAACTGTTCCGTCGCATCCCCGGCTTCCTCTGCATGGCGGAGGCACTCTTGGCGTACACGGTTCCCCAGCCTGATGACCCCAAGATCATGGCCCTGATCGCCGCGCAGGAGGAGCACCTGCGCTGTCACCGGCACTACTACACCGAGCAGTACCTGCGATTCCTGTGGGACCGTCTAGGGCGGACGTTCGTCGTACGACTCGTCAATGCACTGCTGCACGTCGTCTACAACGGCGTTGCCGTGCCGCCGGCCCCGCCCGACGTCGAGAGCTTCCGGCCGTTCCGGAACATGTACCGCGTCGAGGACGTCCAGCGCGACGGTTTGTGCGTGCTCATTCCGATCCAGGCAAGCGCGATCTCCGACCTCGCCAAGGGCAGCACACCGAGCGCCGGGGTGTTCGCCAAGGGGATGGAGGACCTGGCGAAGGCCATCTCAGGTGCAACGAGGCCGGACCCGCGGACCGAGGAAATCCTGGTCACCGCCGACGGCCTGCTCATCGAACCGGTAGCGGGACGCTGCGTATTGCCCTCGTCCAAGAGCGGCACAGGGGGAACTGCCGGTGGGCGCACGGCGAGCGACTGACCGGCATTCCCAGGAGAAACAGGACCTGGCCGAGGAGTTGACGGACTCGGAGGCGATCGCTGTACAGCTCCGGCGTCTCTTCGAGACGGCGGCGCCCGCATCCAGAGGGGGCGGTTTCACGCGCGAGGCCAAGGCCCTCCAATTGAGTTTGAAGGGCATCTGGGAGCGACCAGATCCAGGCTTGGATGCCTACAAGGAGACGGAGGACGCCGTCACTTACTTGGATGGCTTCTTCGCCCCGCTGCTCAGTCCCGACGGCTTCCACGTGGCGGCGCGCACTGGTGACCGTTTCCTGCGCCGCTACCCGGGCGGGACGGCACTGACATCGCAGGCGCCCGGTGACCCGGTGTATGTCGACTACGCGCTCAGGGCATTCACCGGCACTTTCATGGAACTCGACGAAGCGTTGGGCTCAGCTCTCGCTCCTCCGCTGGGCGCCCGCCTGGCCAACTTCGTGGCCGGCGTCGTGGTGCTCTGCTCCGTCCCCGTCCGGATCGCGTACCACCACTTCCATGGGACGGCCGCGTATACCGTGATCGCTGACCGTCACGTCAAGGTGCTCGCCAGAGCACGGGCATCGGCGCGCGACGCCCATGCCGAGATGCTGCTCGGCGGCTCTGCGGGCGGGCGTGCCCTCTCCTCCGATGAGGAGTACCTGCTCGTGACGACGCTGGATGTGCTGCGGTCGATGGCTGGCAGCAAGTTGGACTCGGTGGCCAGGTTCCAGCAGGACAAGTCCAACCTGCCGCCCCGGATCAGGGTTCCCGCTGCCGAGCTCGTCCAGCGGATGAGAGCCACCGAGTTCTGGGTCCACGGTCCGCCGGACAACCGCCAAGCCCAGCTGGGCAAGCCCTCGAACGCCGGACCTGAAGACAAGCCGCTGCCGTACTACGGAACGGTGATCGACGCTGACGGCGAGCGTCTCCATGCTCGTAGCTTTCATGCCCTCCCGGAGAGCTGGCAGGTCTTCGAGAACTTCTGCCGACTCGTCTGCCAGGCCGGATTCACTGTCCACGTGAACGCGTGCAGCAACGCCCATGGGGGGCGGCACCCGAAGCACGTCACACACCGAGAGGGCGTGGAGTTCGACGTGGACTGGACGTTCACGTCGGACCCGGGCGACAAGGTCCGCAATCTCGCACGCCGCAGGAAGAAGTACGGGACCGGGATCTTCCGAGACGTGGAACGGGACCAGTACTTCTCACTGGAGCCGGTGCCCGGAGACCCTGAACTGCACAGCCACCGGAACATTGAGGCCCTCAGCGCGCTGGTCGTCTTCCAGGCCGCGGCACTCTCAGGGCTGCACCGCTACCTGTACTCCGACGTGGAGAACCTGATCCTCGCCCCGGAGTATCTCGGATGGGTCGTCGATCAGAGACTGTTCGCCGAGGTGGGGCGGAAGGCGAACATTCCCGTCGCGGAGGGCGCCAACCACGCCGACCACCTGCACGGCGAGGTCCCCTCGCCCGCGACGAGACGGCTCGACGACGCCGTGCTGACCACGATCTTCCACCAGGCACTCGCTCGTGACGGGCACAAGGAGTTCGCATCCACCTATCTCCTTCCCCTGTGGTCCGCCTCCCCTCCGAAGACGAACGAGGGGGAGAAGGAACGCACGCCGCAGGAAAAGCGTGTTGCGGCATTCATCCAACTCTGGGCAGAGCGCGCGACGGCGGGGCTCCCCGCTCTCCTGCCGGTATGGCTGCCGACCGAAGAACTGCAGCGGCGCTGGCTGGCGGAATAGTCCCACGTTCCCTTCAGGGCAGAGCCTGCTGAAGATCGGTGAGGACGGTCTGGGCGAGCTGAGCCGTCCCGTTGGCCACCCCGGTGGCAGTGCCCGCGGCGGCACCCGCCGCTATCGGCGCCAGGACCGCTTGGATGCGCGCCATCAGGCGGCGCAGGTGCCCGACGTCCGGCTCCTGCCGGGTCGCCTCCTCCCAGGCGGCCTCCGCGTCCTGGCGCACCCCGGTCTCCTCCTCGGCGCGCAGGCCGAGCTGCTCCAGGGCCGCCAGGAGGACACCGACCGCCTGGCCCGGACCGTCGACGGGCTGGCCGACACCACGGTGGCCGCAGTGCCGGTCGAGCTCGGCTTCGCCCGCCTGAAGAACTGGCGCGTGCTCGGCAGGGTCCGCACCGACCCGAAGTGGGCGACTGCCCCGGTCAGGGCTCTGCTCGTCCTGACGAACCGCGAGGTCTCCCGGTGGCCGACGATCTTCACCGAAGTCATGCACCCACGACCAGGCCGAGGGCCCCGAAGCTCACGCGCACCAGAGCCATCACCGCAACTTCACGATGCACACGGCTCACTCCGCATCGGACCGTTCATGACGACGTATCACCCGGCCATGGTCCATGACTCATGATCGCGATTGGGCGACAGGTATCAGGCATTGGCGTTGACTGTGGCCCCGCAGCGGTCGCCGTCCGCGCCGTTGTCCCGGCAGGCGACGATCTGGACCTTGCGGCCCTCCTTCAAGTTGAAGTTCTTCCACCGGACGTCGATGTCGCCCTCGTCCGGGCCGGAGTCGTAGTTGTGCCACCTGGACCACTCGCCGCCGGAGCACCAGCGGATGCTCCCGATGGTGCGGTTGCCGTCCGACAGGGAATCCACGATCTTGAGCTTGTCGCCGTGCTCGTACCAGGTCGCCATTCCGGGGTGGACGGACATCTCGGCCTCGGCGGTCCAGTGGTCGCCGTTGTTGATGTTGCCGACGAGGCAGTCCATGCGTCCGCTCTGGGCTTCGGCCCGGGACTGGGCCTCGGTCATGGTCGGTGAGCCGGCATCGGCGGAAGCGGACGGCGCGGTGACAGCGAGGGCCCCGGTGGCGAAGAGAACGGCGGCGGCGCGTGTGAGGTGCGGTATCCGCACAGTGATCCTCCCGTTTGCTTGCGGTTAACTCCACGGGAGGCTAGGGAGCGGCTACTTGGCGGCGGTAGGCGTTTCGGGCAGAGCCGAAACCTCCGGGCAACTCCGTCGTGACAGTGGCTCAACGGGTGCCCGCCCCTGACTGCCTCACAGGGCTGCTGCCGGAGTGTTTCGGGCAGGGCCGAAACGGCTCCTGCCGATCGCCGCGTGTGCGCCAGAGTGCCGATTGTCATGTCCGGAAAGAGCGAGGAGATATGCGCATGACACATCGGAGACGGTTGGCTGCAGCCCTACTGGCCGCAGGCGCTCTGGCGCTCGGCGGCGTGGCGGCCCAAGCCAACACCACCGCCAACGGCGAGCGGGCGTCGGCCGCCGACCGGTTCAAGATCATTGGCGCCACCGACGACCCGGGCAAGGACTGCCCCTCGGGCTACCTGTGCGCGTGGACCGAACGGAACTACGAGGGCAGGGGCCTCGCGGTCTACGGCAGCGAGTCCGATTGGCAGTCCTTCCCCGACGAGTACCGGTTCATCATCGGCAAGGTGCGGTCCCTCTACAACAACGGCAATCCGGATCCGGAGAAGGACGCGGTCATTCTGGGGCGCACGGCCGACTACAAAGGAGGCACGTTCGTGCTGTGCCGCCGTGATGGGCTGCCCAGCCTGTCCGAGGGCCGCATCGACACCTACCCCGGCTACGGCTGGGACCGGCAGATCTGGTCCAACAAATGGTTCACGCCCGTCTACTGCTGAATCCCGGACGCCACTGGGGAGGTTGGAGAAGCAAGCATGCGTAACAGAACCAGAACACTGATCCGTATCGGCGCCGCGACAGCGGCCCTGGCCATGGTCCCGGTCGAGTCCTACGTCACGGGGACGCCCGCCACCCAACAAGCTGCCGCAGATTCTGTGGTGCCTGATTCCTGGCGCGGCCCGACCGCATACCTCACCGCCGCGTACGGTTTGAGCGACCAGCAGGCTGTCAAGCGCCTGGAGATGCAGGAAGACGCTCTCCAGCTCAACCGGAAGCTGCGCACCACCCAGCAGGGGACCTATGCGGGCATGAAGCTGGACATGGCCAAAGGCGTGGTCCATGTGCGCTCCACCCAGCCCGACAAAGCCCGTGCCGCCGCCGGACGCCTGGCGTTCGGGACAGTACGGTTCGACAAGGTCGCCAAGCCCGAGAAGCCCGTCGCCGAGGCGTCAGCCACCAAGGTCAAGGCTCCTGATGCGGCACCGGCGCCCAGTCAGGACCGATGCAACCCGCTCAACTGCGCCTCACCCCTGCGCTCCGGCGTGCGACTGGACGGCGAGCGGGACCGAGGCGAGGGCCATTACCCGTTCGGCGGCTGCACACTTGGCTTCACGGTCCACAAGAAGGGCAGCGACCGGAAGTACCTCCTGACCGCCGGACACTGCTACTACAGCTACGGCGACGACGGTACCCACAACGCCAAGAAAGAAAGGGCCTGGCACAACGGTCTGGAGGTCGGGGAGGAGGGGACCTCGGACGGCAGCTACGGGCACTCCAGCCAGGCCGACCACAACTCCAACGACCCCCACAACCTCTGGGACAGCAACACCTGGACCACGCCCGACTACGCGATGATCCCGGTCCAGAACGAATCCTTCTGGTTCGGCGACTCCGCCCAGCGAACCCCCGGCTTGCTCACCGCCTACGGCGACTGCAAGGACAAGACCGACGACGGCTATGACTGCCGCCTCAACAGCACCCTTGAGATCACTGGCACGGACAGCCAACCGCCCGAGGGCACGGCCGTCTGCCAGCAGGGCACGGCCGAAGCGGGCAGCAAGGGCACCCATGCTCCCAACGGCTGGAAGCCCGGCCAGCGCTGCGGCGAAGTCTTGGACACCGGTGAACTCGTGGTGACCAACATCTGCACCGCCTTCGGCGACAGCGGCGGCCCGCTCTACATCAGCGGCAAGAACAACACCGCGACGGCCGTCGGCATTCTCTCCGACGGCGCTCAGGCCAAGGACGGTTACGAGAAGTGCGACACCGTCACGCACGGAGAAGGTCCCGCCGGAACCTGGGGGAAGGTCGCAAGCTGGTACTGGTCCATCGGCTACATCCTCGGACATGAGAAGTACGACTACGACAACGAGTTCCTGCTCTACACCCGCTGAACCGTGGCCGACCGCATCCCACCCCGACGGGAATGGCCGTGTCACGAGGGTCCGTCCTCGCCCCGGTGAGGGCGGACCCGTGAGCTGCCCCGGGGACTCCACAAATCCTGGTACAGCGCACCTCACCGCTGTCCGGGCCCCGGTCGAGCACGATCCTCACCCACCGTGAGGTCTCCCGGTGACCAACGAGGTCAGGGGGGCGGGCGAGGAGATGTGGAGCACCGCGTAGGCCCCGGCTGCTTGCCGGGATCCATCTGCACATCGCTGTCACCGCACCGGTGTGAGCGGCGTGTCGCGGCTGCCCGTAACGCTGTGACCCCGCCCCGTCCAAGGAAGTAGTGTCCATCGGATACCGCGCCGGTGATCAGTCTGGCGCCACCCCGCCTACCGCTTCGGTCACGGCCTCGCCCACCGCGACTGGGCGTACGAGTCGATCGAGGTGTCCCACGCTGCGGACGCCCCGACTGCCGGACTTCGGTAGATGCGGCTTCTGCCAGGCCCGTCCTTCGCTGGTGAGATCTTCCCGCCCGATGGGCGTGACGGCGAGGCAGGGTTGAGAGATGTCGGCGTACAAGCTCATGCACATAGGCGGGTACGGGCTCACGTACACACTCGA